>NZ_JBJDNH010000004.1:96530-166217 GCF_044900465.1 Klebsiella sp. NPDC088457
GTCTGGGTAAATTCACCGGCGCTAACACCCTGGAAGTGGAAGGCGAAAACGGTAAAACCGTGATCAACTTCGACAATGCGATCATCGCGGCGGGCTCCCGTCCGATTCAACTGCCGTTCATCCCGCACGAAGATCCGCGCGTATGGGACTCCACCGATGCGCTGGAACTGAAATCCGTACCGAAGCGTATGCTGGTAATGGGTGGCGGTATTATCGGTCTGGAAATGGGTACCGTATACCATGCGCTGGGTTCAGAGATTGACGTGGTTGAAATGTTCGACCAGGTTATCCCGGCAGCCGATAAAGACGTGGTTAAAGTCTTCACCAAACGCATCAGCAAGAAATTCAACCTGATGCTGGAAACCAAAGTGACTGCCGTTGAAGCGAAAGAAGACGGTATCTATGTTTCCATGGAAGGCAAAAAAGCGCCGGCTGAAGCGCAGCGTTATGACGCGGTGCTGGTGGCTATCGGTCGCGTACCGAACGGTAAAAACCTCGATGCGGGCAAAGCTGGCGTTGAAGTCGACGAGCGTGGCTTTATCCGCGTTGACAAGCAGCTGCGTACCAACGTTCCGCACATCTTCGCTATCGGCGATATCGTCGGTCAGCCGATGCTGGCGCACAAAGGTGTGCATGAAGGTCACGTTGCCGCAGAAGTTATCTCCGGTCTGAAACACTACTTCGACCCGAAAGTGATCCCGTCAATCGCCTACACTGAGCCAGAAGTTGCCTGGGTTGGCCTGACCGAGAAAGAAGCGAAAGAGAAAGGCATCAGCTACGAAACTGCCACCTTCCCGTGGGCAGCATCTGGCCGTGCTATCGCTTCCGATTGCGCAGACGGTATGACCAAACTGATCTTCGACAAAGAGACCCACCGTGTTATCGGCGGCGCGATTGTCGGCACCAACGGCGGCGAGCTGCTGGGTGAAATCGGTCTGGCTATCGAAATGGGCTGCGACGCAGAAGACATCGCCCTGACCATCCACGCGCACCCGACTCTGCATGAGTCCGTTGGCCTGGCGGCAGAAGTCTTCGAAGGTAGCATCACCGACCTGCCAAACCCGAAAGCGAAGAAAAAGTAAGTTTTTCTTTCCGGCAATAGGGACAAGCGGCTCTGAGAGCCGCTTTTTTTATGCCTGATGTTTAGAACTGTGTCTGCGTTAATAACCTGCTACATGTTATAGATACTTTGACAATAATTGCCTTGTAAACTTATAGCTGGTTAATTATTGGGTGGGGTGGGTTATGAAACGCTTTTTAACAACGACTCTGTTAGCCGCAACGCTGGTATCCGGTATGGCCTACGCTGCGGATCCTTCCATTCCGTGGGCCGCTAACAGCGGTGGAACGGAGAATGCGCATATTGCCGCCATGGGTCAGAACCTGAATACGCAGCATCAGCAAATCAGCAAAACCACGGAAGGCGTATGGGCGGCGAACTCAGGCAGCATCCATGACGATGAAGCCGCATTGAGCAGCAGTAAGCCCGCCTTCAGCGGCTATCCGCAATTGATGCCGCATCAGGGCTAAAATATCGTCAGAATCTCGGGATGCCCGGCGCAGGATGCTGCGCCGGGCATTTTTTATGCCTCACTTCTCTGAGGGGAGCAGCCATCGCATCGTGGAGGCTGGATATCACAGGCAATCACCTCTCTGCGGTAGCATAAATCGCCCGGTTTTGCCGGCATTTTGGACAGTTGCCGCCGGCAGAGTGAAATTTATATAGCGGGAAATGTGCGGAAAGGCTGTAAAATCTTGCCCTTAACGATTCAGCTAAATTTTAATGTTGCTTTTTTGTAAACAGATTAACACCTCGCCAAAATCCTGCTATGCTGCCGACGCGGTATCGGGCATTTACCCTACAAACTGCTGTCTCACAGGAGCGTGAAGAGAACGCCTGCCGCATTTTACAATGAGAGCGAGGAGAACCGTCGTGCTAGAAGAATACCGTAAGCACGTAGCTGAGCGTGCAGCCGTTGGGATTGTTGCCAAACCCTTAGATGCAACCCAAATGGCCGCGCTGGTAGAACTGCTGAAAAACCCGCCTGCGGGTGAAGAAGAATTCCTGTTAGACCTATTAATTAACCGTGTACCGCCGGGCGTCGACGAAGCCGCCTATGTTAAAGCCGGATTCCTTGCCGCTATCGCCAAAGGTGAAGCGACCTCCCCACTGGTAACCCCTGAAAAAGCCGTTGAACTGCTGGGCACCATGCAGGGCGGTTACAACATTCACCCGCTGATTGATGCGCTGGACGATGCCAGACTGGCACCGATTGCGGCGAAGGCGCTCTCCCATACGCTGCTGATGTTCGATAACTTCTACGACGTCGAAGAGAAGGCGAAAGCGGGGAATGAATACGCGAAGCAGGTGATGCAATCCTGGGCGGAAGCCGAGTGGTTCCTGAGCCGTCCGCAGCTGGCGGAAAAAATTACCGTCACCGTTTTCAAAGTCACCGGTGAAACCAACACCGATGATCTCTCTCCGGCACCCGATGCCTGGTCCCGCCCGGATATTCCGCTGCACGCCCTGGCGATGCTGAAAAACGCCCGTGAAGGTATTGAGCCGGATCAGCCGGGTTCAGTTGGCCCGATCAAGCAAATCGAAGCGCTGCAGGCAAAAGGTTTCCCGCTGGCCTACGTCGGTGACGTGGTCGGTACCGGTTCTTCGCGTAAATCCGCGACCAACTCGGTGCTGTGGTTTATGGGCGACGATATCCCGAACGTGCCGAATAAGCGCGGCGGCGGTCTGGTGCTGGGCGGCAAAATCGCGCCGATCTTCTTTAACACCATGGAAGATGCGGGCGCGCTGCCGATCGAAGTTGACGTCAGCAACCTGAACATGGGCGACGTTATCGATGTTTACCCGTTCAAAGGCGAAGTGCGTAACCACGAAACCAATGAACTGCTGGCGACCTTCGAGCTGAAAACCGACGTGCTGATCGACGAAGTGCGCGCCGGTGGCCGTATTCCGCTGATTATCGGCCGTGGCCTGACTACCCGTGCGCGTGATGCGCTGGGCCTGCCGCACAGCGACGTTTTCCGCCACGCGAAAGATGTGGTCGAAAGCGGCCGCGGCTACTCGCTGGCACAGAAAATGGTGGGTCGCGCCTGCGGCGTCGCCGGCGTCCGTCCGGGCGCTTACTGCGAGCCGAAAATGACCTCCGTTGGTTCCCAGGACACCACCGGTCCGATGACCCGTGATGAACTGAAAGACCTGGCGTGCCTCGGCTTCTCCGCCGATCTGGTGATGCAGTCTTTCTGCCACACGGCGGCCTATCCGAAGCCGGTTGACGTCACCACCCACCACACGCTGCCTGACTTCATTATGAACCGCGGCGGCGTTTCGCTGCGTCCGGGCGATGGCGTTATCCACTCGTGGCTGAACCGTATGCTGCTACCGGACACCGTGGGCACCGGCGGCGACTCCCACACCCGTTTCCCGATTGGTATCTCCTTCCCGGCGGGCTCAGGTCTGGTGGCGTTTGCCGCCGCGACCGGCGTGATGCCGCTGGATATGCCGGAATCGGTACTGGTTCGCTTTAAAGGTCAGATGCAGCCGGGGATCACCCTGCGCGATCTGGTCCATGCGATCCCGCTGTATGCGATTAAGCAGGGCCTGCTGACCGTCGAGAAGAAAGGTAAGAAAAACATCTTCTCCGGGCGTATTCTCGAAATTGAAGGCCTGCCGGATCTGAAAGTTGAGCAGGCGTTTGAGTTGACCGATGCTTCCGCAGAGCGTTCCGCCGCCGGCTGTACCATCAAGCTGAATCAGGAGCCGATCGTCGAGTATCTGAACTCCAACATCGTCCTGCTGAAGTGGATGATCGCAGAAGGCTACGGCGATCGTCGTACCCTGGAGCGTCGTATTCAGGGGATGGAGAAATGGCTGGCGGATCCGCAACTGCTGGAAGCCGATGCTGATGCCGAATATGCCGCAGTGATCGACATCGATCTGGCGGAGATCAAAGAGCCGATCCTCTGCGCGCCGAACGATCCGGACGACGCGCGTCTGCTGTCCGACGTGCAGGGCGAGAAAATCGATGAAGTCTTTATCGGTTCTTGCATGACCAACATCGGTCACTTCCGCGCGGCGGGTAAACTGCTGGATAGCCACAAAGGCCAGCTGCCGACCCGTCTGTGGGTGGCTCCGCCAACCCGTATGGACGCGGCGCAGCTGACCGAAGAAGGTTACTACAGCGTGTTTGGTAAGAGCGGCGCGCGTATCGAAATCCCTGGCTGTTCCCTGTGTATGGGTAACCAGGCGCGCGTGGCCGACGGTGCGACGGTGGTATCCACTTCAACCCGTAACTTCCCGAACCGTTTAGGTACTGGCGCGAACGTCTATCTGGCTTCGGCTGAGCTGGCGGCGGTCGCTTCGCTGATCGGCAAACTGCCGACGCCGGAGGAGTATCAGACCTTCGTAGCCCAGGTCGACAAGACCGCGGCGGACACCTATCGTTACCTGAACTTCAACCAGCTGGATCAGTACACTGAGAAAGCTGACGGGGTTATCTTCCAGACGGCGGTGTAAGGTAAAACGTCGGCGCGGCTGACGGATTGCCGGTAAACTTCCTCCATGCCCGGTGAACATTGCATCACCGGGCATTTTTATTTCCGTTCCTTCACCCACTGCGCTTTTTTTCTGCCCTGGTACTGCGATAATTACCCTATGGGTACAATGTAGCGGTGACGCATTGCCCTTGCAGAGGAAGAGACTATGGATTACGAATTTCTGCGCGATATTACCGGAGTGGTAAAGGTGCGGATGTCAATGGGCCACGAGGTGGTGGGGCACTGGTTTAATGAAGAAGTGAAAGAGAACCTGACCCTGCTGGATGAAGTGGAACAGGCTGCGCGTACCGTGAAAGGCAGCGAGCGTTCCTGGCAGCGTGCCGGGCATGAATACACATTATGGCTGGATGGTGAAGAGGTGATGATCCGCGCCAATCAGCTGGATTTTTCCGGCGATGAGATCGAAGAGGGTATGAGCTACTACGACGAAGAAAGCCTCTCTCTGTGCGGCGTCGAGGATTTTTTACAGGTCGTGGCCGCCTACCGCGAGTTTATGCGCCAACGTTAAAACTAGCGGAGCCTCCGTGCTCCGCGATGCATTAAACCGCCGGAATATTTCTGGCGTAGTAAATCTCGCGCATCTCTTTCCAGAGCAGGTCGGTAATGACCTTCCGCTCTTCTTCGGTTAACTCTTCCGGTCGGGTGTGGAACATGTAGTGCTTAAGGTCGAACTCTTTAAGCAACATCTTGGTATGGAAGATATTTTCCTGATAGACGTTCACATCCACCATGTCATACAGCGCCTTGATGTCATCGGACATGAAGTTCTGTATTGAATTAATTTCATGGTCGATAAAGTGCTTCATCCCGTTGATATCGCGGGTGAAACCACGGACGCGATAGTCAATGGTCACAATATCGGATTCCAGCTGGTGGATGAGGTAGTTCAGCGCCTTCAGCGGTGAAATCACTCCACAGGTGGAGACTTCAATATCGGCGCGGAAGGTACACAGCCCGCCCTCGGGGTGGCTTTCCGGGTAGGTATGGACGCAGATATGGCTTTTATCGAGATGGGCGACCACGGCTTCCGGCAGCGGCCCAGGGTGTTCGGTCTGGTCGATAAGCTGCGGGTCAATGGGTTCTTCGCTGACCAGAATGGTGACGCTGGCGCCCTGCGGCTCATAATCCTGGCGGGCGATGTTCAGAATGTTGGCGCCGATAATTGAGCAGGTTTCCGACAAAATCTCGGTCAGACGGTTGGCGTTATAGAGTTCGTCGATATAGGCGATGTAACCATCGCGCTCCTCTGCGGTTTTGGCATAGCAGATATCGTAAATACAAAAACTCAGGCTTTTGGTCAGGTTGTTAAAGCCATGCAGCTTCAATTTTTTCAATTTAGGTCACCCCCTTACTTAAGGTCACTGGCGGACAGCGCGTCCTGCAGATACTGCGGTAGGGCGAAGGCCGCCGTGTGAATGGCCGGATTGTAATAACGGCACTTCAGGTTCGCTTTGTGAAAACGCGCCTGGATAATCTCATTGGACAAATGGCGCAACGCGTCGTTATCGCTGGCCCATGCGAAGGTCATAATCCCGCCATAATAGGTGGGGATCGCCGCCTGGTAGAAGCTGACGTCGCTGAAATAGTGGCTGAGCTTACGGTGGCTATCGATGGCCTCATTCTGCTGCAGGAAGCAGACGCCGTTCTGAGCAACAAAGATTCCGCCTGGGTTCAGGCAGCGTTTACAGCCGGCATAAAAGGCAGACGTGAACAGACTCTCTCCGGGGCCGATGGGATCGGTACAGTCAGAGATGATCACGTCAAACGTTTGCGTCGTCTGGTTAACAAAATTGACGCCATCGTCAATGACCAGGGTAAAACGCGGATCGTCATAGGCGCCCGCATTATGGTTGGGCAGATACTGACGGCAGAACGAGACCACGCCGGCGTCGATTTCGACCATCGTGATAGTTTCGACGCTGCTGTGACGGGAGACTTCACGCAGCATGGCGCCGTCACCACCGCCGATGATCAGCACATGTTTCGCCTCACCGTGGGCCATCAGCGGAACGTGGGTCATCATTTCATGATAGATAAATTCATCGCGCTCGGTGGTTTGTACCACTCCGTCCAGCGCCATGACACGGCCAAAGGCGGCGTTCTCAAAAATGATCAAATCCTGGTGATCGGTCTTCTCGTGATACAGCACATTATCCACTGCCAGATACTGACCAAAATGGTCGTGCAGGGTTTCATGCCACAGATTGCTATCGGCCACAGGCGGATTCCTCCTTTGTTAACATCCGTTACACGCGTAAAAAACGAGCGCAACATCATAGCCAACTATAGATGATGATGCACGGCGGATATTTCAGTCGTTCGTGCAGGGAGAGCCGGATACCGGGAATCGAGCCACGCCGGGGGCTGAAGTATGACCAACCGCCGGCGACGGGCGGCGGGGATGTCATGGCAACGGATTGAAAGACGCGCTATTTAACGTAGGCGAGCAGACTGAGTGAATCGCGGGCCAGGGCCTTACACTTTTTAGTGGTCGGGATTTTGATGCCGCTGAGATCGCGGTAGCTGTCTTCACCGAGCGCTTTCATATTGAAGCTGTCATAGTTGCTCAGGTCCCACTGGTTCTGTTGCGCAAAGAACACCAGCGCGCGGCGAATTTGGGTATTGGGTAGGTTCTGGTAACCGCAGTCGTTTTTCAGAAAGACAAATACCGCCGTTAAATCAGCCATATCTTCCGCTTCGGACTCGCTTAACGCATAGCTATTGGCGGATAGAGCAAGCAGGCTGCCGAGCACTATTGTTCTGAAAAGCGTCTTCATTTTTTTTACCATTGAATCACGGACGCTCAACGTTAGCATACTTCTTTACACTACGCAGAGCTTTATTCTTACTCTTCTGCTTGACCTTCCGCCAGGGGGAAGGTTTAAACTCAAATGTTCACCCGCAGACGAAAAGGATGTGAAAATGCAACGTCGTGAATTCATCAAGTTAACCGCTGCGGCCAGCGTATTTAGCGCTCTGCCGTTGTGGAGCCGTTCGGCTTTTGCCGCCAGTCGTCCGGCACTGCCGGTGCCCGATCTTCTCACCGCCGACGCGCGTAATCGCATCACCTTAACCATCCAGGCCGGGAAGACCCAGTTTGGTCCCCACCAGGCCACCACCTGGGGTTATAACGGAAGTCTGCTGGGCCCCGCCCTGAAGCTCAAAAAAGGGGAGGCGGTGACCGTGGATATCCATAACCGTCTGAGCGAAGAGACCACCGTACACTGGCATGGGTTGGAGGTGCCGGGTGAGGTCGACGGCGGGCCGCAGGGGATCATTGCGCCAGGCGCTTCCCGCAGCGTGAACTTTACCCCCAGCCAGCGGGCCGCCACCTGCTGGTTTCACCCGCATCAACACGGCAAAACCGGTCGTCAGGTGGCCATGGGGCTGGCGGGCCTGGTGCTGATTTCTGACGAGCGGAGCGAACAGCTGCTGCTGCCGAAACAGTGGGGAATCGATGATATACCGGTGATTGTGCAGGATAAGCGTTTCACCGCCGGCGGAGAGATCGACTACCAGCTCGACATCATGAGCGCCGCCGTCGGCTGGTTTGGCGATACGCTGCTGGCGAACGGCGCGCTCTATCCGGAACATGCCGCCCCGCGCGGCTGGCTGCGTTTGCGTTTACTTAACGGCTGCAACGCCCGTTCGCTGAATTTTTCCACCAGCGACAACCGACCGATGTACGTGGTGGCCAGCGACGGCGGCCTGCTTGCCGAACCGGTGAAGGTGAGTGAACTGCCGATGTTAATGGGCGAACGCTTTGAAGTGCTGATCGATACCAGCGACGGCAAAGCTTTCGACCTGATCACCCTGCCGGTGAGCCAGATGGGGATGGCGATTGCGCCGTTTGACCAACCCCAGCCGGTATTACGCATTCAGCCGTTGACCATCCAGGCCTCCGGCAAGCTGCTGGATACCCTGGTCGAGATACCGGCGCTGCCGTCTCTGGACGGGCTGACCCAGCGCACGCTTCAGCTCTCTATGGACCCGATGCTCGATATGATGGGAATGCAGGCTCTGATGCAGAAATACGGTGACCAGGCGATGTCCGGCATGGACCATGGCAGGATGATGAGCGATGGCAAGATGGGCGATATGGGGCAGATGAATCATGGCGAGATGAGTCATATGGATCACGGCGCGATGGGGCAGATGAACCACGGCGCCGCGGGTTTCGATTTCCATAACGCCAACCGGATCAATGGCAAAGCCTTTGATATGAATCTGCCGATGTTCGCTGCGGCAAGAGGGCAATACGAGCGTTGGGTCATCTCCGGCAAAGGCGACATGATGCTACACCCGTTCCATATTCACGGCACCCAGTTCCGCATTCTGTCGGAAAATGGCGCAGCGCCTGCCGCGCATCGTAGCGGATGGAAGGATACCGTGCGGGTCGATGGCGGGGTCAGTGAAGTACTGGTGAAGTTCGAGCATGAGGCAGCGAAAGAGTATGCCTACATGGCGCACTGCCACCTGCTGGAACATGAGGACACCGGGATGATGCTCGGCTTTACGGTTTAATCTGATGCGGCGCAGGAAGGAGACTACGGCGCTTATTTTATTTCGCCTTCCGCAAAAGAAAAGGCCCGGTTCTCACCGGGCCTTTTGTTGTGACTGTCGTTTTACTGCACCGCTTATTTGGCTTCGTCAGGCAGGGCGTAAGCGACAATATAGTCGCCCATTTTGGTGCCAAACGAACCGTGACCGCCGGCGGCGATGACAACATACTGTTTGCCATTCACTTCATAGGTCATCGGCGTTGCCTGGCCGCCCGCTGGCAGGCGGGCCTGCCACAGTTTTTCACCGTTGCTCATATTGTAAGCGCGCAGGTAGTTATCGGCGGTGGCGCCAATGAACAGCACGTTACCCGCGGTGGAGATCGGGCCACCCAGCATCGGCATACCAAGGTTAAACGGCAGCTGGACAGGCATCGGGAACGGCAGGCTATCCTGCGGCGTACCGATACGTTTTTTCCACACGACTTCGTTGGTTTTCAGATCCAGCGCGGAGATGTAACCCCAGGCTGGCTGTTTGCACGGCAGACCAAACGGCGACAGGAAGGCGTTGAGGGTCACGCCGAACGGTACGCCATACTGCGGCTGGATGCCGGATTCGGTACCGGAACCTTTCGCATCTTTCGGCGGTTCCATCGGGTTGCCCGGGCCGCGCGGGATCAGTTTGGAGACAAACGGCAGCGCCATCGGGTTGGCAATCGCCACCTGACGGTTCGGGTCGACGGAAATACCGCCCCACTCAAACATCCCCAGGTTACCCGGGAAGACCAGGGTGCCCTGTTCTGACGGCGGAGTGAAGATGCCTTCATAACGCAACTGATGGAAGATCACGCGGCACACCAGCTGATCGAACATCGTGGCGCCCCACATATCGGCGCCGGTCAGATCTTTCTTCGGACGGAAGCTCAGGTCGGAGAACGGCTGAGTTTTGGCGACGTAATCGCCTTTCGCTGCGCCCTGCGGAACCGGTTTTTCCGGCGCCGGAACCACCAGCTCGCCGTTACGACGATCGAGGACGAAGATATTCCCGGTTTTCGCCGGCGCGTAGATGACCGGCACGGTTTTACCGTTGACCTCGATATCCGCCAGCGTCGGCTGAGACGGCATATCCATGTCCCACAGATCGTGGTGAACGGTCTGATAGCTCCATGCCAGTTTACCGGTGGTGGCGTTCAGCGCCACGATCGAGCTGGCGTAGCGTTCCTGTTCCGGCGTGCGGTTGCCGCCCCAGATATCCGGAGTGGTCACGCCCATCGGCAGGTACACCAGGTCCAGCTTCGCATCATAGGCCGCCGGCGCCCAGGAGTTAGGCGAGTTCAGCGTGAAGTGATGTTCATCGCCCGGAATGGCGTTAGGATCTTTCGCGCCCGGATCGAACACCCACAGCAGTTTACCGGTGTTGACATCGAAGCCACGAATGACGCCTGACGGCTCGCGGGTAGAGAAGTTATCGGTGACCGCACCGGCGATGATAATGGTGGTGTCGGTAATAATCGGCGGCGATGTCGGTTCATACATCCCCGGCGTGGTAACCGGCATGTTGGTCTGCAGATTGAGAATACCTTTGTTGGCAAAGGATTCGCACAACTGACCGTTGTCGGCGTTAATGGCGAACAGGCGACCATCGTTGACCGGCAGAATAATCCGGCGCGGGCAGTTGGCGACAACGTCAGCCGGCGCGTTATCCGCTTTCGCTTCGTGATAAGAGACGCCACGGCAGGTCACGTGCTGGAAGGACGGATCCGCATTCAGCTGTGGATCAAAGTGCCATTTCTCTTTCCCGGTGGCCGCATCAAGCGCGAACAGACGCTGGTGAGCGGTACACAGGTACAGCATATTGCCGACTTTAATCGGCGTCACTTCGTTGGTGATTTCACCCGGATCGTTCGGCTGCTTCAGGTCGCCGGTACGGAATACCCACGCTTCCTTCAGGTTTTTCACGTTATCGGCGTTGATTTGCTTTAGCGGCGAGTAACGTTGTCCTTCCTGGTTACGGCCGTATGCCGGCCAGTCGCCATCGGCTACGGCAGAAATCGGTGCCGCCGGCGTCGCATCGGCGCTCAGGGTGCCGTTGACTTCCTGCGGATCGTTAAAGCCAGCCCAGGTCAGGATACCGCCGCTGATCAGCAGCGCCACAACCAGCCCGGCTACCGCGCCGCCCGATGGGATCGGCAGGCGTCGCCAGACAAAGGGCAGGATCAGCCAGATGCCGAAGAACACCAGGATATCGCTACGCGGGGTCAGCGCCCAGAAGTCAAAGCCGACTTCCCAGACGCCCCAGATCATGGTGGCGAGCAGCAGTGCGGCGTAGAGCCACAGCGCTGAACGTTTGCCGCGCCACAACATCACGGTGACGCCCAGCATCACCAGGCCTGCGATAGGGTAGTACCAGGAGCCGCCAATCGCGACCAGCCATACCCCGCCAATGAGAAGATACAGGCCGCAGAACGCCGCAAAGAGAGCTGTCAGCGTCACGAGAAGCCGTGATTGTTGAGATTTTGTTTCTGCCATAGAAAGACACTCGGTTGTTTGTTAATTTTTGAAATGCAATTAATTATAGGATTTAACAAGTGTGATCGGAATCACAAAATGGGCTTTATTATTCCCTGCATCGTATATTTCTTTTTACTGGTATACTGGTTAGCTTGCTGGTCAACGTCGGTGCGATGGCAGAGATGTTGATGATTTATATTAAGAATCAAGTGGTTAGTTTAATGAAACATACTGTAGAAGTGATGATCCCGGAAGCCGAGATCAAAGCGCGTATCGCCGAACTGGGTCGTCAAATCAACGAATGCTACAAAGACAGCGGCAGCGAGATGGTGCTGGTCGGGCTGCTGCGCGGTTCATTTATGTTTATGGCCGATCTGTGCCGTGAAGTCCAGGTGCCGCATGAAGTCGATTTTATGACCGCCTCCAGCTACGGCAGCGGCATGTCGACCACCCGCGATGTTAAAATCCTCAAAGACCTGGACGAAGACATCCGCGGTAAAGATGTATTGATTGTGGAAGACATTATCGATTCCGGCAACACGCTGTCGAAAGTGCGCGAGATCCTCAGCCTGCGTGAACCCAAATCACTGGCTATCTGTACGCTGCTGGATAAGCCGAGCCGCCGTGAAGTGAACGTGCCGGTGGAATTTGTCGGCTTTGCGATCCCGGATGAGTTCGTGGTGGGCTACGGTATTGACTACGCTCAGCGCTATCGCCATTTGCCATACGTCGGCAAAGTGGTTCTGCTGGACGAGTAAGGTTGACCTGGCCCCGGAGCAGGCGTCATCTCTGCTGCGGGGCACAGAATGCAGGTGGGTTACTTATGGTTGACGTGCTTGCTCTTGAGGTTGGAAATTCCCTGGCGGTAGCGCTGCTCCAGGGTTTCGCGGCTGACGGCGGTCACATCGAGATCGCGTAACAGACCGTCGTGAATACCATAGGCCCAACCGTGGATCGTCACTTTCTGACCACGCTTCCACGCCGACTGCATAATAGTCGAGTGCCCCAGGTTATAGACCTGCTCCATCACATTCAGCTCACATAAGGTATCAAGCCGACGCTCTTCGGGCATTTCGCCCAGCAGCGAGCTGTGTTTGAACCAGATGTCGCGAATATGCAGCAGCCAGTTGTCGATAAGCCCCAGCTCGGTGTTCTCCACCGCGGCCTGCACGCCGCCGCAGCCATAGTGGCCGCAGATGATGATATGCTCAACTTCCAGCACATCAACGGCATACTGCACCACGGACAGGCAGTTGAGGTCGGTATGGATCACCAGGTTTGCGACGTTGCGATGGACAAACAGTTCGCCGGGCTCAAGGCCGGTTAACCGTTCAGCGGGAACGCGGCTGTCAGAACATCCAATCCAGAGAAAGCGGGGTTTCTGCGCTTGTGACAATGTTGCGAAAAAGCCGGGGTCTTCTTCCACCAGCATTTTTGACCATAGTGCATTGTTGCTGATGAGTGTATCTATATCATTCATGGAAGTTCACGGCCTATAACCAGGTAAGTGCGTTGGGCTAATATAGGGTAACCTCACTTTTTTTAAAACAACCCATCGCGTGTCAGACACGAGAAGAGATATTTAATGACCATTGCTCTTGAACTAAAAAAGCTCACCAAGACCTACCCCGGCGGGGTTCAGGCGCTGCGGGGGATCGATCTGCAGGTGCAGGCGGGGGACTTTTATGCGTTGCTTGGCCCGAATGGCGCGGGGAAATCTACCACCATCGGTATTATCAGCTCGCTGGTGAATAAAACCTCCGGCGAGGTCAACGTCTTTGGCTATGACCTGCAAAAGGACGTGGTGAACGCCAAGCGCCAGCTCGGTCTGGTGCCGCAGGAGTTCAACTTTAACCCGTTTGAAACCGTTCAGCAGATCGTCGTTCACCAGGCCGGCTACTACGGCGTGGAGCATAAAGAAGCGCTCCTGCGCAGCGAAAAGTACTTAAAACAGCTCGACCTGTGGGAAAAGCGCAACGAGCGCGCGCGGATGCTCTCCGGCGGGATGAAGCGCCGTCTGATGATTGCCCGGGCGCTGATGCATGAACCAAAACTGCTGATTCTCGATGAGCCGACCGCGGGCGTTGATATCGAGCTTCGCCGCTCAATGTGGGGGTTTCTCAAGGATCTGAACGATAAAGGCACCACCATCATTCTGACCACCCACTATCTGGAAGAGGCGGAAATGCTGTGCCGCAACATCGGGATTATTCAGCGCGGGGAGCTGGTGGAAAACACCTCGATGAAAGCGCTGCTCTCCAAGCTGAAATCAGAAACCTTTATCCTCGATCTGGCGCCGAAAAGCCCGCTGCCGACGCTGGAGGGCTACCAGTATCGTCTGGTGGATACCTCCACGCTGGAAGTGGAAGTGCTGCGCGAGCAGGGGATTAACAGCGTCTTCGCGCAGCTGAGCGCCCAGGGCGTTCAGGTTTTAAGTATGCGTAACAAAGCCAACCGTCTGGAAGAGCTGTTTGTCACGCTGGTGCATGACAAGAAAGGAGAATCAGCATGATGCAGCTTTACTGGGTCGCGCTGAAAAGCATCTGGACCAAAGAAATTCATCGCTTTATGCGCATCTGGATCCAGACGCTGGTACCGCCGGTGATCACCATGACCCTCTACTTTGTCATTTTTGGCAATTTGATCGGCTCGCGGATCGGGGAAATGCATGGCTTTACCTATATGCAGTTTATCGTGCCGGGTTTGATTATGATGGCGGTGATTACCAACGCCTATGCCAACGTGGCCTCCTCTTTCTTCAGCGCGAAATTCCAGCGCAACATTGAAGAGCTGCTGGTCGCCCCGGTGCCGACCCATGTCGTCATCGCCGGCTATGTCGGCGGCGGGGTGGCGCGTGGGCTGTGCGTGGGGATTCTGGTCACCGCGATCTCGCTGTTCTTCGTCCCGTTCCAGGTACACTCCTGGCTGTTCGTCGGGCTGACGCTGGTGCTGACCGCCGTGCTCTTTTCGCTGGCGGGCCTGCTGAACGCGGTATTTGCCAAAACCTTTGACGATATCAGCCTGATCCCGACCTTCGTGCTGACGCCGCTGACCTACCTCGGCGGGGTATTTTACTCCCTGACTCTGCTGCCGCCGTTCTGGCAGGCGCTGTCGCACCTGAACCCGATCGTCTACATGATCAGCGGCTTCCGCTACGGTTTCCTCGGTATCAATGATGTTCCGCTGATTACGACTTTCGGCGTGCTGGTGGTGTTTATCGTCGCCTTCTACATTTTGTGCTGGTACCTGATCCAGCGTGGCCGCGGTCTGCGCAGCTAAGCAGGCGATGGCGCTTCGCGGGCGGTTGACGCGAAGCGCTATCCGCTAATCTTGACTGCCATCACCCCTCTGCGATATCCCCTTTGTTACAGTATCCTCCTGCTAAGGAGGCTGGCGATGTTAGGTTGGGTGATTACCTGTCATGACGAAACGGCGCAGGAGCTGCTGGATAGTCTGGAAAAAAAGTTTGGTCCGCTGGAACAATGCCGGGCGGTTAATTACTGGCGCAATATGAGCAGTAACATGCTGAGCCGGATGATGTGCGACGCCCTGCACGCCGCGGACAGCGGCGACGGCGTCATTTTTCTGACGGATAAAACCGGCGCGGCGCCGTATCGCGTGGCGGCGCTGATGAGCCATAAGCATACCCACTGCGAAGTGATCTCCGGGATCAGCTATGGCTTGCTGGAGCAGATGTATCTGCTGCGCCACACCCTGAGCAGCGCCGCGTTCCGCGAAACGATCGTCAGCGCCGGCGGCCCGGTGGTCAGCAGCCTCTGGCACCAGCAGCAAAAAAATCCGCCTTTCCGCCTGCGGCATGACGCGTTTGGCAATTAAGCATTGGTATTGATGCCGCTTTTGTTACAATGGCGGCTGTTTTCCCTACCGGTCCGACGTGCATGTTTGCCCGAATTGTTGCTCTGTTCCTGCTGCTGACGTCAGTCGGCGTCTCCGCCAGCCTGTTAAGCCAGCAGGGTCTTCCCGCCCGCTATATGCAGACTACCGAAGATGCGGTGATTTGGGCGCAGGTGGGAAATGAGGTGATGAGCGTCGGTAACGTGCGGGCCGGGCAAATTATCGCCGTGGTGCCGACGGCCGCGGATTATTATGAATTCAGCTTCGGTTTCGGCACCGGCTTTATCGACAAGGGGCATCTTGAACCGGTCCAGGGCAAGCAGCGGGTTGAGGACAACCTTGGCGATTTGCATAAGCCGCTGAGTAACCAGAATTTGCTCACCTGGAAAGATACGCCGGTCTATGATGCGCCATCCGCCGGGAGTGCGCCATTTGGCACGCTGGCGAATAATTTACGTTATCCGATTATCAGCAAGCTGAAAGACCGTCTCAACCAGACCTGGTTTCAAATTCGCATCGGTAACCGTCTGGCGTGGATCAGCAGCCTTGACGCCCAGGAAGACCACGGTATCCCGGTGCTGACCTACCACCATATTCTGCGCGACGAAGAGAACACCCGCTTTCGCCATACCTCCACCACGACTTCGGTACGCGCCTTCAGCAACCAGATGACCTGGCTGCGCGATCGGGGTTACACCACGCTGAATATGTACCAGCTGGAAGGTTACCTGCGCAATAAAATCAACCTACCGGCCCGCTCGGTGGTGATTACCTTCGACGATGGCCTGAAGTCGGTCAACCGCTACGCCTGGCCGCTACTCAAGCAGTATGGCTTTCACGCCACGGCGTTTATTATCTCGTCGCGTATCAAGCGCCATCCGCAGAAGTGGGACCCGAAATCGCTGCAGTTTATGAGCATTTCCGAGTTAAAGCAGATTCAGGAGGTCTTTGACGTCCAGTCCCATACGCACTTTCTGCATCGGGTCGACGGCATGCGTCATCCGATTCTGTTGAGCCGCAGTTACCATAATATCCTGTTTGATTTTGAGCATTCGCGCCGCGCGCTGTCGCAGTTCAATCCGCACGTGCTCTATCTCTCCTATCCTTTTGGCGGTTACAACGCGACGGCGGTTAAAGCGGCGAACGACGCTGGTTTTCATATGGCGGTGACCACGGTGAGAGGCAAGGTGAAACCGGGGGATAATCCGTTTTTACTGAAAAGGCTCTATATTCTGCGGACGGATTCGCTGGAGACAATGTCGCGGCTGATCAGCAACCAGCCGCAGGGATAAACGGTGCCCCGACTGAGCGGCGCACCGTCAGCTATCAGGCGACCTGGACCGGAATGGCTTTTGCCTGGCGCTTCATTTCGTTATCGCCTTCAAAATAGGCAACTTTTGGCTGCCAGCGGCGCGCTTCTTCATCAGGCATGGTGACGAAGCTGGCGATAATCAGAATGTCGCCGACGCTCGCACAGTGCGCGGCCGCGCCGTTCACCGAAATGATGCGGGAACCGCGCTCTGCGGCAATGGCATAGGTGGAGAAGCGGTTACCGTTGGTCACGTTCCAGATGTGAATGGCCTCATTTTCCAGAATGCCGGACGCATCGAGGAAATCCTGGTCAATGGCGCAGGAGCCTTCATAGTGCAGGTCGGCCTGCGTGACTTTAACGCGGTGGAGTTTGCCCTGCAGCATATTACGAATCATGATGTCTACCTTTATTCCCGCCGTACTCCAGGCTGCACGTCTGTTGACGGCTGAGAGAACCGGCTCATCCCTGCGCCTCGCCCTGAGGGACGGTGGTGATTCTCCAGCTTACCGTCTTCCGGCAACCCGGTCTGGCCCGGGTATATACCTTAACGATACGAAGCGGACGTGGTATCCGCTTTGCGTAAATGCCTGGCAATAGTGCCAGATTTTTAACCTTTGTCTACCGGCTCAGCTCGACGATTTGGTTATCGATCAAACGCGCCTGGCCCAGCCATGCCGCCATCAGAATTACCGCCCGTTGACTGCTTTCCGTGAGTTCCAGCAGCGTATCGGCATCACGGATCTGGATATCATCCGCGCGGAAGCCTTTCTCATTCAGCTCCTGCCCGGCGAGGGTAATGATCTCCTCCAGGTTACGTTCACCTGCGCTCAGCTTCGCGGCCGCGGCGCTCAGTACCTTGTGCAGGCCTGGCGCGATTTTACGCTGGTCCGCGGTGAGGTAGCCGTTGCGTGAGCTGAGGGCTAAACCGTCTTTGGCGCGGATAATCGGCACGCCGACGATCTCGATGTCATAGCCCATGTCGGCGACCATCTTGCGGATCAGCGCCAGCTGCTGGAAATCCTTCTCGCCAAAGCAGGCGACGTCCGGCTGGACCAGGTTAAACAGCTTGCTGACGATGGTCGACACGCCGCGGAAGTGGCCCGGGCGGCTGGCGCCTTCCAGCATGGTCGACAGGCCCGGCACCTCGACATAGGTCTGGCCTTCGGTACCGTGCGGATAGATTTCAGCCGACGCCGGGGCGAAAACAAAGTCCACCTTACGTTTGTTCAGCTTTTCGCAATCATCCTGCAGCGTACGCGGATAGCGCGACAGATCGTCGGGGCGGTCAAACTGCATCGGGTTGACGAAAATAGTGACCACCACGACATCTGCGCTGGCTTTGGCTTCGTCCACCAGCTTCATATGACCGTCGTGCAGGTTGCCCATGGTGGGCACCAGCGCGATACGCTTGCCTTCCTGACGTAAGCGACGGATATGCTGGCGCAGCAGCGGCAGGGATTCAATAATCAGCACAACAAGACTCCTTAATGGAAACTGTGTTCTTCGCCCGGATAAACGCCGGACTCGACGTCGGCAATATACTGCCGCACTGCGGCGCGCATGTCGCCCGCTTCAGCAAGGAAATTTTTGGCAAATTTAGGGATATGGCCGCCGGTGATCCCGAACGCGTCATGCATCACGAGGATCTGACCATCCGTGACGTTGCCCGCGCCGATGCCGATTACCGGAATGGTTAACGCCTCGGTGATACGTTGAGCCAGCGCCACCGGAACGCACTCCAGTACCAGCAGCTGTGCGCCCGCCGCTTCTAACGCCAGCGCGTCTTCAAACAGCGCCTGCGCCGCGTCGCCGCGCCCCTGAACTTTGTAACCACCGAAAATATTCACCGACTGCGGCGTTAAGCCGAGGTGACCACAAACCGGTACCGCACGCTCTGCCAGCATTTTCACCGTATCCGCAAGCCAGGCGCCGCCTTCGATTTTGACCATGTTGGCGCCGGCGCGCATCACTACGGCGGCATTGGCAAAGGTCTGCTCCGGCGTGGCGTAAGCCATAAACGGCAGGTCGGCGAGCAGCAGACAGTTAGGCGCCCCGCGACGTACCGCCTGGGTGTGATAGGCGATATCGTCTACGGTCACCGGGAGGGTCGAGTCGTGCCCCTGTACCGTCATCCCCAGCGAGTCGCCTACCAGCATCACGTTGATGCCTTCATCGGCAAACAGCTTCGCAAAGCTGAAGTCATAGGCGGTGATCGTGGCGAAGCGCTTCTTCTCCTGTTTGCATTTCTGCAGCACAGCGATAGTAGTCGGTTTCATAACGTTTCCTGATGATGAAAGTCATATTAACCGGCATTCTAACAGCAGCATTCAGAGGGGCAATGGTTTTAGGCAACCGATTAGCGCGATCGCCGTAAAGGGTAAAAAAGGTGAGGGGAGACTACCAGATAGCCGGCCGGTCGGCGGCGAGATTTGTCAGCACCGTGCGTAATGCGATGCCGTCAGGGAAGTGCAGCTCAGGGGCGATCTCAAACAGCGGCCACAGCATAAAACCGCGGTTTTTCATATCATAATGGGGGACCGTCAGGCGTGCGGTGTGAATGACGGCGTCGCCAAATAACATGATATCGAGGTCCAGCGTACGGGGGCCCCAGCGTTCGGCTTTGCGTTCGCGGCCCTGCTGCAGCTCGATGCGCTGGGTATGATCCAACAGGGCTTCCGCCTGCAGATGGGTGTCCAGCGCGACGGCGGCGTTGAGGTAATCAGGTTGATCCTGCGGCCCCAGCGGCGGGGTGCGATAAAACGAGGAGACGGCGACGATCCGGCTCTCCGGGATCTCTGCCAGCGCCGCAACGGCAGCATTCACCTGATCGAGAGGCGAGGCCAGATTGCTGCCGATAGCGATATAGACGCGGGTCATGCGCTGCCCTGGCGCGGTGCGCGCTTACGCGGACGACGATGGCGACGGCGCGGCGCCGGTTCTTCATCCAGCCCGTTAAGCATCTCTTTTTGATCTGGCGGCGCGGCAACCTGGAACTCGCCCCACCATTTGGTCAGACGCTGCAGCTCGCCATTTTTTTCGGCGCCGGCGCGCAGTTCAAGCAGATCGTAGGCGGCGCGGAATTTCGGGTGCTCCATCAGCTTCCAGGCACGTTTGCCCTGGCGACGGGACATGCGCAGCTGCAGCTGCCAGATATCGCGCACCAGGGTGGTGATGCGTTTCGGAATCGCCAGCGTACGGCAGGCTTCATCCAGGACGTCATTCATCGCCAGCGCGAAGGCGTCGTTGTACGCCAGGCCGCTCTCCTGAGTGATTTTCTGCGCCATTTCCAGCAGTGGGTACCAGAACATCACCGCGAACAGGAACGCCGGGTTAACGCGCATGTCGTTATGGATGCGGTTATCGGTATTCTTCAGCACCTGGCTAATGATGTGCTCCATCGGGCTATCGCCGCGCTCGGTAAAGTAGCGGGTGATGGTCGGGAACAGCGGCTGGAACAGGTTATATTCACGCAGCAGCATGTAGGTGTCATACCCGTTGCCCGCCTGCAGCAGCTTCAGCACTTCTTCGAACAGGCGCGCCGGCGGCACGTCGTGGAGCAGCGCCGCGAGACGTGGAATCGGCTCGGCGGATTCCGTACTGATGTTCATATTGAGCTTGGCGGCGAAGCGCACCGCGCGCAGCATGCGTACCGGATCTTCGCGATAGCGGGTTTCCGGATCGCCAATCAGACGGATAACGCCGTCCTGCAGATCTTTCATGCCGCCGACGTAGTCGCGTACGGTAAAGTCGGCCACGCTGTAATACAGGCTGTTGATGGTGAAGTCACGGCGCTGGGCATCTTCTTCGATCGAACCGAAGATGTTGTCGCGCAGCAGCATACCGTTCTGGCCGCGCTGCGAGGTTACACGATCGGTGGTGTGCCCCTCGTGGTGACCGCGAAAGGTGGCGACTTCGATAATTTCCGGCCCGAACATCACGTGCGCCAGGCGGAAACGACGGCCCACCAGCCGGCAGTTGCGGAACAGTTTTCGTACCTGGTCCGGCGTCGCGCTGGTGGTGACGTCAAAATCTTTGGGCTTTTTGCCAAGCAGCAGGTCACGTACGCCACCGCCGACGAGATAGGCTTCATAGCCCGCCTTGTTCAGTCGATAGAGCACCTTGAGGGCATTATCACTGATATCTTTGCGGGAAATTGCATGCTGTTCACGCGGGATAACCGTCATATGCGTTTGTTCAACGGCGGCTTCTGCCTCGCGCTCCTCACGGCTTAGCACCTTACGGCAAAAATTAGCGACTCGGGTAAAAATGTTGCACCTCGTAGTGTCAGACGGACTTCAGGACAAAAAATAGCGGCTAATCATAGCTCAGCGAGAGTCATTTGAGAATGCTGGATTTTTTCCGGTTTCCAGTTCGCTACCGCATTGCTGAGTAAATCTGCAATACTCAGCGCGCGCCATTCCTGCTCAATATCCTGATTCAGAAACATTAACGCCCGCATAATTTCGGGCCGCGGATCGCCTTCCGGCAGCGCCGGGGCGTGGTTTTGTTTGGAGAGTTTATTCCCCTGGGCATTGAGCGCCAACGGCAGATGGACGTAGTCCGGGGCCTGCCAGCCGAAATGGTGATACAGCGAAATCTGCCGCACCGTGGGCTCGATAAGATCGGCACCGCGCACGATTTCAGTCACCCCTTGAAAGTAATCGTCCACCACCACTGCAAGATTATAGGCGAACAGGCCGTCGCGACGATGGATGATGAAATCTTCACGCGCCAGCGGTTCATCGGCGACGAGCGTGCCGCGCAGCTGGTCATAAAATGCGAGTACCGGCCGCGTCTGGCGTAAGCGCAGGGCCGCGTTGTCCGCAGGCAGCTGCAAATCGCGGCAGTGTCCATCATAAACTCCGCCGACGGCATGAATACGCGCCCGGGTGCAGGTGCAGTAATAGCAAAGCCCCTGCTGATGGAGCCAGGCAAGCCGCTCGCGGTAGGCTTCATGACGCTGCGACTGCCACAGCACTTCGCCGTCCCAGTGCAGGCCGTAGTGTTCTAACTGGCGCAGAATGGTACTGGCGGCGCCGGGGACCTCACGCGGCGGATCGATATCTTCAATACGTACGCGCCAGATACCGTTGCGCGCACGGGCCTGCAGGTAGCTGCCGAGCGCGGCAATCAGAGAGCCGAAGTGGAGTTCGCCGGAAGGTGAGGGGGCAAAGCGGCCGATATAGTGTGAGTCATTCATGAGTGACGAATAAAACATGGAGGCGGGAGAAACTCCCGCCGGAGATACGATAGCGAAGCGGATTAGCCTGCCATCTGTTTTTCGCGAATTTCCGCCAGCGTTTTGCAGTCGATGCACAGGTCAGCGGTCGGACGCGCTTCCAGACGGCGAATGCCAATCTCAACGCCACAGGATTCGCAGAAGCCGAAATCTTCGTCTTCGACTTTCTTCAGCGTCTTCTCGATCTTTTTGATCAGTTTACGTTCGCGGTCGCGGTTACGCAGTTCCAGGCTGAACTCTTCTTCCTGAGCGGCACGGTCTACCGGATCCGGGAAGTTAGCTGCTTCATCCTGCATATGCGATACGGTGCGATCCACTTCATCCCTGAGTTGATTACGCCATGCCTCAAGAATACGCTTGAAGTGCGCCAGCTGGGCTTCGTTCATATACTCTTCGCCCGGCTTCTCTTGATACGGCTCCACCCCAGCGATGGCGAGAATACTCAGGGACGATGTTTTACGGTTTTGCCCTTCTTGCATGTTGCTTCTCCTTAACACGCACTATCGATCCCCATGTTGGGGGAAAAATCAGGCCGCTATAAATAGCAGATGCTTTTCCGGATAGCAATTATCTAAACGTTACACTTGACAACCCTGTGAAGAAAAGCGTATTTGCGCTCGCGACCCGGACATAATTTAGCCGTTTATTTACCGGGGGTTAACACCACGGTAATCGGCTTATTCAGAGTCATCATTTCGGTAGAAAGTTCCGCTTTGTACGCGAGAATTTCTACCCCCCTGGCTTGCGCCTCGATCAACAACTGTGCGTATCTGGCATCAATATGATGCGCGGGTGAGAAACGATCGATCGCCGAATGGAGCACGGCGAACAGAATGACGGCCCGGTCGCCTGCCGCCGCGACGCTCATCAGCTCCCGCAGGTGCTTCTGACCGCGTTCGGTAACGGCATCGGGGAAATAACCGCTGTTACTTTCCGCCAACGTAACCGATTTCACTTCAATATAGCAGTTTTGTCGATCTTCTGCCTGTAACATAATATCGATACGGCTGTTCTCATCACCATATTTCACCTCACTTTTCAGCGTGTTATAGCCAGAAAGTTCGGGGATATTCCCGGCCAAAACCGCTTCTTTCGCCAGAGTATTGGCGCGTAAAGTATTAACACAGATTATCGCCCCCTGCTGGGTTTCAGTTAATTCCCAGGTGTGAGCGTATTTGCGTTTGGCATTATCCGAGGTGGAATACCAGACCGTATCGCCGGGGGCGGCGCAGCCGGTCATCGCCCCGGTATTTGGGCAATGCAGGGTGAGTTCCCGGCCATCGGGGGTCACCACGTCCGCCAGAAACCGTTTGTAACGTTTAATTAAAAGGGCGGGCTGTAACGGAGGATTGAACTGCATCAGCTTTCCTTGTTGAAGGGATAACGTTCCAGAGCGGTATAGCGGGTGCGTCCGCGGGCAAAACTGGACTCATAAAGTACAAACTCATTGACGGCAAACCGCCACTGAAATCCCGGCGGCGGAATGGGCACCGCGTGGCGGGCGTCGCGCAGCAGAGTAATATGCGGATGGAACGGCTGCGGGCTCTGATAGCAGCCGCTACGGGCCGCCTGGGCGCGCAGCATGTTAGCCAGCTGCAGCAGGCCGCGCGGCGGCTGCCGCGTGCCGAGCCATACTACCCGCGAACGCAGCCACTGCCCGGCATCGTCAAGGGTCAGCGTGAAGCCGGGCTGCTGGATCCGCCCGGCGAGGGCCGCCAGCGCGCGCTGCTTCTCCGCGCTGACCTCGCCGAGAAACGCCAGCGTCAGGTGCAGGTTATCGGCGGCCACCGGCCGTCCGGCATCATCCGGGAAGTGCACGGCACGCCAGTGGACGATTTGCCGTTGCGCTTCTGCGGGCAGTTCAAGGGCGAAAAACAGCCTTTTCGGCTCGGGCATGATAGAGACTCGGTAATGAATTATCAGGATGCTACAATGCTTGCCCTCAAATGTTAACCTCCGGAGCCTTTCGTGTCGTCATTGCCGGTTGCTGCCGTCCTCCCTGAACTTCTCTCTGCCCTGCAGCAGGCGCCGCAGGTGTTGCTTACTGCGCCGACCGGCGCCGGTAAATCGACCTGGCTACCGCTGCAGATCCTTGCCTCCGGTCATATCGACGGGCGGATTATCCTGCTGGAACCGCGACGGCTGGCGGCGCGTAACGTGGCGCAGCGGCTGGCGGAGCTGCTGGATGAGAAGCCGGGCGGTACCGTCGGCTACCGGATGCGCGCCGAAACCTGCGTCGGGCCGGACACGCGGCTGGAGGTCGTCACCGAAGGGATCCTGACGCGGATGATCCAACGCGATCCCGAGCTAAGCGGCGTCGGACTGGTGATCCTCGATGAATTCCACGAGCGTAGCCTACAGGCGGATCTGGCGCTGGCGCTGCTGCTCGATGTCCAGCAGGGGCTGCGTGAGGATCTGAAGCTGCTGATTATGTCGGCGACGCTGGACAACGATCGCCTGCAGCAGTTGCTGCCGCAGGCGCCGACGATCGTCTCCGCCGGGCGGGCGTTCCCGGTGGAAAAACGTTTTCAGGCGCTGGCGGCCCATCAGCGTTTTGATGAAGCGGTGGCGATTGCCGCCGCGGAGCTGCTGCGTCAGGAGCGCGGTTCGCTGTTGCTGTTCCTCCCCGGAGTGGGGGAGATTCAGCGGGTACAGGCGCAGCTGGCCGAACGGGTCGCGGAAGATGTGGTGCTCTGCCCGCTGTACGGAGCGCTGTCGCTGAGCGAACAACGTAAAGCGATTCTCCCAGCCGCTGAAGGCAAGCGCAAAGTGGTGCTGGCGACCAATATCGCCGAGACCAGCTTAACCATCGAGGGCATTCGGCTGGTGGTCGATAGCGCTCAGGAGCGGGTGGCCCGCTTCGACGCCCGCACCGGCTTAACCCGGCTGATCACCCAGCGCATTAGCCAGGCCTCAATGACCCAGCGCGCCGGCCGCGCCGGGCGTCTGGAGCCGGGGATCTGCCTGCACTTGATCGCTAAAGAACAGGCGGAGCGCGCGGCGGTGCAGAGCGATGCGGAAATTCTGCACAGCGATCTGTCGGCGCTGCTGCTGGAGCTTTTACAGTGGGGTTGCCCCGATCCGGCGCAGCTGAGCTGGCTGGATCTGCCCCCGGCGGTAAATCTGGCGGCGGCGCGTCGCTTACTGACTGCGCTGTCGGCGCTGGAGGGGGACAGGCTATCGGCGCACGGGCGCAAAATGGCGACCCTGGGTAACGATCCGCGTCTGGCATCGATGCTGGCGGCGGCGACGGATCCTGACGATGCGGCTACCGCGGCGAAGCTGGCGGCGATCCTTGAAGAACCTCCGCGCGGCGGCGGCAGCGATCTCGGCACGGCGTTTGCGCGCCAGCAGCCAAACTGGCAGCAGCGGGCGCAGCAGCTGGTCAAACGGCTGGCCAGCCGCGGCGGCCAGCCTGACGCACGACGTCTGGCCGTGCTGCTGGCCCCGGCGTTTGCCGACCGGATTGCCCGCCGCCGGGGTCAGGAAGGGCGCTATCAGCTCGCCAACGGCATGGGGGCGATGCTCGACGCCGACGATGCGCTGGGGCGTCACGAATGGCTGATTGCGCCTCTCCTCCTGCAGGGCAGCGCATCGCCGGATGCACGTATTTTACTCGCGCTGCCGCTGGATACTGGCGAGCTGATCGCGCACTGCCCCGGGCTGGTCCGGCGGTCTGATACCATCGAGTGGGATGAGGTGCAGGGTACGCTGAAGGCCTGGCGACGGACCTGTATCGGCCAGCTGGTGCTGAAAACTCAGCCGCTGGCGAAACCATCGGAAGAGGAGCTGCATCAGGCGATGCTCAACGGCATTCGCGATCAAGGGCTGGGCGTGCTCAACTGGACGCCGGAGGCCGAGCAGCTGCGTCTGCGCCTGCACTGCGCCGCGCAGTGGCTGGCGGAGGAGGCGTGGCCCGCCGTGGATGATGCCTCGCTGCTGGCATCGCTCGAAGCGTGGCTGCTGCCGCAAATGAGCGGGGTTCATTCGCTGCGCGCGCTGAAAGCGCTGGACGTTCGTCAAGCATTATCCAACTGGCTGCCGTGGGCGCTGCGCCAGAAGCTGGAAAGCGAACTGCCGACGCACTATACCGTGCCGACCGGGAGCCGGATTGCGATTCGCTATCATCAAGAAAATCCGCCCGCGCTGGCGGTGCGTATGCAGGAGATGTTTGGCGAAGCCGCCACCCCAACGATAGCCCAGGGGCGGGTCGCGCTGGTGCTGGAGCTGCTGTCGCCCGCCCAGCGCCCGCTGCAAATCACCCGTGACCTTAGCGCTTTCTGGCAGGGGGCCTATCGTGAAGTGCAAAAAGAGATGAAGGGGCGTTACCCCAGGCACGTCTGGCCGGACGATCCGGCTAACGCCGCGCCGACCCGGCGCACCAAAAAATACTCGTAGGCCGTCGCGACCCCGGATTGCGGCGCCTTATCCGGGCGACCAGCTTCGCCGGATGGGCGATTGTCGCAGGCGTAGCATCGCGCAAGCCGGGGTTACAGAGCCTGGTTCCACAGAAACAGCCCGCCGCCCGCCAGCGCCAGCCAGGGGCCGAAGGCCAGCGGTTGTTCCAGCGACTGACGCGTGAGCAGACGCTGCAGTACCGTCCAGACCAGGCCGCTGGCGGAGGCGAACAGCAGCGTCTGCGGGAGCTGTTGCCAGCCGGACCAGGCGCCTAGCGCCGCCAGCAGCTTAAAATCCCCATATCCTAGCGCCTCCTTGCCGGTCAGCAGGCGGAATAGCCAGTAAACGGCCCACAGCGATAAATAGCCCGCCATGGCGCCGGTTACCGCATCGGCGAGCGGTACAAACGTCCCCTCCAGATTAAACAGCAGTCCGGCCCACAGCAGCGGCAGGGTCAGCCGGTCCGGCAGGAGCTGCGTCGTGCCATCGACGATCGCCAGCACCAGCAGGGTGGAGAAAAGTATCAGACCGCCCAGCAGCGGTAATCCCGGCGCCAGCAGGAAGCCGGCCAGCGCAAACAGCAGCCCGCTGGTGAGTTCCGTCACCGGGTAGCGGCGTGAAATCGCCGTCCGGCAGCAGCGCGAGCGCCCCTTCAGCGCAAGGTAGCTGAGCAAAGGAATGTTATCCCTCCAGGCAATGGGCTGCCGGCAGCGGGGGCAGAAGGAGGCGGGCACGCACAGGTTGAAGCGGGCAGGGTCTTCTCCGTGCGCCATCATCAACGGTAAACGATGAATGACCACGTTAAAAAAGCTGCCAAACGTCAGGCCGAAAATAAACAGCAATCCGCACCAAAGTAGCGGGAACTGCAGCGAAAATGCGTTCAGTAAGGTCATTATCTCTCCTGGGATTACCATTGTCCCTGTAGCTGCCAGGGAATGCGTCCCTGTTCATCCTTACGCGGGTTTTGTGCCAGCAGCATCGCCAGCAGCGGCGGGGTGCCCTGGCGCATCTGGAGCGAACCGCGAAAGGCGTAGCGCCCGTCGGGATTCAAAGTGCCTTGTCCGCTGAGGCTGAGCTGCTGAGAGTCCTGGCGCAGGGTCAGCGCCAGCGCACCGGCGGGGGTACAGCTCAATTGACCGCTCACGCTGGCAAGCTCCAGTGTACCGGCGGGAGAGTTCAGCCGGGCTTCCTGCCATTGTGCCCGCCCCTGCGTCAGCTGCTGGCAGCCGGCACGGTTAAAGCGGCCGGCGGGCAGAGTTAGGCTAATCTGGCCGCCGGCCTCAACCGGGATATCGGGGGTAAACCAGCGGCTGGCGAGGGCGGCGGGAATGACAAGATGGCCATCGTGCAGCCTGAGCGTTGTCAAACCGTGTAGCCAGACCTGGCCGCGCACTCCGCCGGGATCGGAGAGGGTTATCTGCCAGCCGGGAAGTCCGGAAGAAAAAGCCATCTTCCAGCGCAGGCGATCGAGACTGACGCCGCGCCAGGTCAGCTGCCGGGCCTCACCCTGCCATACGGTGCCGGTGAGCTCGCCGACGCCGACGCCCTCCGGTAGCGCAAGAGTCAGCAGGCGAGCGGGAGCGGCGACCAGCAGCCAGAATAGATAGGCGCCCGACAGCAGCAGGCCGATGGCGGTTTTACCGGGCATCTTGCCGCTCCAGTACCAGGGCGTTGACCGTCACCCAGCCGGGCTGCTGTGGCCGGGCGCTAACCGCCAGTGAAGAGGTGGCTATTCCCTGGCGGGCCAGCGCGTCCAGCCAGAGCATCAGCGCCTGAAACGTACAGGCCTGCAGCGTCACGTTCAGCCGCGTTCCCTGCGGCTGTAGCCGGACGATGGCCAGCTTCTGACGGGCTGCTTCACGCATGATGACGGCCGGGAGTTCCTCCTTCGCGGCGCGGGCAGCGGCAGGTTTGTGGTGAGCTAATTGCTGTAGCTGCGGCGTCTGCTGCTGCATCCAGCGCAAGCTGGCCCGCTCCCTGGCGAGGGTTTGCCGCCATTGCGCCTCCCGGTTTTGCCAGGGTTGCCACAGTGCGTAATAGACCACGCTCAGCAGCAGAAGCAGGCCCATGCCGATCAACAGGCGCCGTTCCCGTGGCGTGCGCTGTTGCCATAAAACGAGAAAGTCAGCCATCGTTGCCCTCCAGTGTCAGACGCCCTTCAATGCCATCGGCGCGGGGCGTCATTTCGCCAGTCCGCACGCGAAACCCTGTTTGTGCACGGGTGGTGAACTGTTCCAGCGCCCGTGCGGACGCCGCCGAGATATCGAGCTGTAGCGCGTTGCGCCCGGCGTCCCAGCTTAGCGCCCGTAGCTGAATCCCCGGGGTGTCGGCGACGAAGTTGTGCAGGGCGCGGATATGACCGACCAGCGCAGAAGCGCCGGCCGACGCGTCAAGCTGGCGCAGATGCTGCTGCATCTGTAGCCGCGGGTTAATGACGTTTTTATCGCTTTTAAACCAGTGACGATAAAACGCCCGGCTGGTCTCCCGGGCGGCGTCTGCCTGACGGCTTAGCGCGAGATGGTCGAGCACGGCGTTGGTACTCCACAGCGCTGCCAGAAGCACCGCGGCGACCATTGCCGGACGCCAGCGTTGGCCTGCGGGTCGCCAGCGGCGCTTGGGCGCAAAGCTCCCCTGACGCAAACAGATGTACCGGGCCGCCGGGTTCTCCGCCGCCAGGGCGAGTAACTCCTGCGTCGGCCGCGGGCGCCAGGGCGCGGGCGTCGCCGGCGGCGGTGAATAGCAATCGATCGGCGGCAGCGTTCCCCAGGCGGCGAGCAGTTCCGCCAGCCACGGCGCTTCCACCGCCATACCGCTGTAGCCATCCCGGCGGATCAGCCATTGTCCGCCGGCCAGGACCGCGCTCCAGCGATCGGCACGCTGCGGTAGCGTCAGCACATCCGGCGTCAGCGCGAGGATGTTTAGCCCCAGACGATCGCAGCGGGCGAGCCAGGACTGCATTTTCTGTCGCTGGACCACTGCCACGGCGCAGTTCTCCCGCTGGCGATGGAGCAGGGCGAAGTGGCTCTCTTCGAGATCGGTAGCCAGTTGCTCTTCCAGTAAAAATGGCAACACCTGCAGCGGAGGTTTACGAACCCCCGCAGGCAGAGTGACGTGGTGAAAAGCGCAGTCGCTGGCCGGAACCAGCACCCATGCGGGATAACGTAACGCCAGCTCCGGCAGCGTGGCGTCATCGTTGGCGGAAAGCCATTCGCCGGAAACTTCCCGCTCCGGCTCATCCGGGGATCGCAGGCGCCAGGCAACCGGCAGCTCCGGGGCGGCAAGGCGCACAATGAGCATCGTCCGGCGTGGTGTTTTATCGTTATTCATCGGCCACCCTGTAGAGTCCATAGCGCCGCTGGATGACGCGGAACGTGCGCCCCTCTTTTTGCAGGACGCTACGCTGTTGATAACGCGCGCTGCCCATCACCACGGTGAAGGCGGCGACAAATCGTTCGCTATGCACCGTCAGCCAGGGGCGGGCGGCGGCGGTATCGCGGGTCTGTAAGCCCGGCTGGGCCAGGAAGGCGGCGACGCTGCTCCAGCCGCTTCTGGGGCGCGCCAGCAGCAGCTGGCGCGCCTGCTGGAGGCTCAGGTCGCCGGGAAACAGCGCCGTCAGCAGGGCCGCCTGCGCGGGTTTGAGCGTATTGACGTTGAGCTGCCACGCCTCGTCCGGCAGGGCGCAGACGTAGGGCAGCAGGCGCTGATACAGCGCCGCGTCCATCCCGGCCACCAGGCGCAGCTCGCTGACATCCTGCATTTTCTGATTCGCGGTGAGGTATCCCGGAGTTTGCGCCATATACACCTCGTCCTCTCCCCCGTTGCGCTGCGGCCGAGCGTCGCTGTCGATCCAGTCGCGCAGCGCGGCGGCGATCTGGACGGCGCGCTGCGGCTCGGCGCCGAGGCTTTCCAGCAGGCGGGTAAAGGTACGTGTCGGCCAGGGGAGGTCATCGCTTTCCTCACCGGTGCGGCGATTGATGGCGTTGAGGTTGAAGCAGGCCTGGCCGTCGGTGATGGCCGCCTCAATCTCGCCATCGTTGACCATAAAGCGCCGCCCTTCCTGCGCCCAGTTTTGCGCCAGATGGGTTTGATACGGGGAGTCCAGCGCATCGCGCTGGAGCAGCGCGGCGGCCATGGTTTCCGCCCCCAGGGCGTACCATCTGGCCTGCAGGTTATCGAGCGTAGTGGCGGTCTGCTGATAGAGCCGCGTCGTCCGCTCGGTGATGGCGCTGGCGAGCACCAGCATTAAGGCCAGAATCAGCAGGACCATCAGGAGCGCCACGCCGCGCTGTCGTTGACTCATTGACCAGCTCCTGGCGTGAGGAGAAACAGCCGCGTCATCTCACCATAACCCGCCAGCGTCAGCGTCACTTCAAGGCCCTGCGGCAGGCTTTGCGCGCTGTCCCAGCGCTCCTGCCAGCGACCCTCGGCATAAAAGCGCAGGCGGAAGGTTGTTACCCCGCTCTGCAGGACCTCTACCGTCGGCTGAGTCCCGGTGAGCGGATCCTGCTGGTCATAGCTCAGCCGCTCCAGCTGCTGCTGACGCAGGCGATAGCTGACGTTCTGGATCTCTGAACGGGGCAGCATGCCCAGCGGATTCGGCCAGCCGTTGCGACTAAAGGCCAGCGCCCAGTCATCGCTGTTGAGCTGGAAGCGTCCGGCAAAGAACAGGCTCGCGCTTCCGCGGCTCCGGCGGGGGATGATCTGATTGAAGTCGGCGGCCATCTGGCTGAAGGTGCTCTGGAGCGCCTGAATTTGCAGGCCCTTGTCCCGGGTCAGCCTGTCCGCACGGATGACGTTTTGCAGCACCGCAACCGCCGCCATGCTCAGCGCCGCCAGAATCGCCAGCGCCAGCAGCATTTCCACGAGGGTGAAACCGCCGATTCTGTTTCTGCTCATGGTTGTGTCACATAGGTGCGGAGCGACGCGACCGGGGTCTTATCGCTTTTATCATGACGGACTTCCACATCCAGCGCCCTCAGCTGTGGAAGCTCCGTCTCCACGCCTTGCCAGCGGATATGCCAGCGGCTCCCCGCGGCCTGCACCGTGGTTTCCGACGCGCTTAGCGCCGGCCAGTGGTTTTCCAGCTTCAACTGCACCAGCTGATTGTCGGCAAGCCAGCTGGCGAGGGTTTTCTCTTCCATACGCCCAAGATGGCGGGTCTGCTGGAGAGTGGCCTGCATCACGGCCAGTCCGGCCAGGGCGAACACGACCAGTGCGACCATCACTTCGATAAGCGTCATCCCGGATTGTGGTTTCATGGTCTGTCATCCCGTTGCGCGGGCTGGATTGTGCCGCGGGCGTCGACGCTTATCGCCTGCGCGGTGCCGACCTGCAGCTCGAACGGCGTCACCTCGCCGCCGGGAAACAGCAGCACATCAGGCCGCTCTCCCGGCGCCCATGGCGTACCCTGAGGGAAACTGAGCGCCAGGGTTCCCGATGCGAGGCGGCCTGAGGTGGCGACGCGGCCCGCCGGCAGAGGCTGCCAGCGATAGCCGTACCAGCTGTCCTCCGTGCCGACGTTCGCTTCGTTATCCTCGGGCGGCTGCAGCAGCATAAACTGCCAGCGATCGGGATGAATCGAGATACCAAAGAACTGGCCGGTTTGCCGCCCGCGTTCGCGGATAAAGCGCAACTGGGTCTGAAAGCGCTCGAGGGTCTGCGCCGCGTCATCCGCGCGCGAGGTCGGAAACGCCAGCATAACCATGCCCGCGCTGACGCCCATTAACAGCAAAATGAGCATCATTTCCAGGAGCGTGAAGCCGCGCTGTCGCACTATTTTTTCCCGATATTCCAGTTGCCGATATCGTCATTGGTATCCGGCATGCCGTCCGGACCGACGCTAAACACATCGATCTGACCGTGCTGGCCCGGGCTCAGCAGCTGATAGTCATTCCCCCACGGATCCTGAGGCAGACGACGGATATAGCCGCCTTCTGGATAGTTGCGCGCCTGCGGCTCGGCGGTCGGTCGGGCGACCAACGCCTGCAGCCCCTGCTCGCTGTTGGGGTAGCGGCTGTTGTCCAGCTTGTACATATCCAGCGCCCCTTCCAGCGCCACCAGATCGCTGACCACCTTCTGGCGATCCGCTTTTTCTTTGTTGCCCATTAAGTTCGGCACCACCAGACTTGCCAGAATACCAAGGATGACTATCACCACCATAATTTCCAGTAACGTGAATCCGCGTTGCCGTTGCATATTTTTCTCCATTAATACAATTACATACTCATAAGGTTGTTGAGCTGCAGGATCGGTTGCAGAATCGCCAGCACGATGAACAACACCATCCCGGCCATAGCGACCACCAGCAAAGGTTCAAACAGGCTGAGCGCCATCTGGATTTGGGCGCTCAGCTCGCGGTCCTGATTGTCAGCGGCGCGCTCAAGCATGGCGTTCAGTTCCCCGCTCTGTTCCCCGCTGGCCACCATGTAGCGCATCATCGGTGGGAAGAGGGCGGTCATTTCGAGGGCGCGATGCAGGCTGACGCCTTCGCGAACCGATTCCGTCGCCGTCTCCAGCTGGCGGCGCGCCCAGGCGTTACTCAATACCTCAGCGCTGATGCGCATCGACAGCAGCAGCGGGACGGCGCTGGCGTTAAGGATGCTTAAGGTTCGGGCATAGCGGGCGCTGTTGATGCTGCGGGTCACCCGGCCAATCAGCGGCAGGCGCAGCAGCTGTTTATGCCACTGCAGTCGCCGCGCGGGCTGACGCAGGGCATAGCGCAGCAGCAGGCCGCCGAGCAGCAGGGCCAGCAGCAGCCAGGGGCCGGCGGTCCGTACCATATCGCTGAGGCTCATCAGCAAGCGGGTGGAGAACGGCAGGGCCTGTCTGAGATGGACAAACTGATCGACGACTTTTGGCACCACCGTTGAGAGCAGAATGGCGATCACGCTGATGGCGACCAGCGTCAGGACGCAAGGGTAGATCATCGCCTGCAGCAGTCGGGCGCGGAGCTGCTGGCGCTGTTCGGTATAGTCCGCCAGCCGGTTCAGTACCCCGTCGAGATGGCCGGACGTTTCGCCTGCCGCCACCATGGCGCAATACAGCTGGTCGAAACAGCCCGGATAGCCGCGCATGGCCTCCGCCAGCGAGTGGCCCTCCAGCACTTTGCCGCGTACCCCGGCCATCAGGGTTTTGAGAGGGGTTTTTTCGCACTGCTGAGCGACGGCCTCCAGCGCTTTTTCTAACGGTATCGCCGCAGCCACCAGGGTGGCCAGCTGACGGGTCAATAAGGCCAGGTCGCCGGCGCCGGTGCGTCGGGTCAGTAGCGCGCGAGCGGAGCCCGGTAACGCCCGTTCGGCGGCGTGAATCTCCAGCGGCAGCCAGCCTTTTTCCCGCAGCAGCTGGCGGGCGTGGCGGGCGGAATCCGCCTGCTGTACGCCGCGCTGCGTTTTGCCGCGTTCATCGAGCGCCTGGTAGCGGAAAATCGCCATCTTAGCGTGTTTCCTCCGTTTGCTGTTCGCTGACTCTGAGCACCTCTTCCCAACTGGTGATCCCGGCCAGCACCTTCTCCCGTCCGGCATCGCGCAGGGTGGTGTAGTCCGCGGCCAGTTGCTGGATCAGTGTGACTTCGTTTTCTCCCCGGTGGATAGCCATGCGCACGCGATCGTCTACCAGCAGCAGCTCATGAATCCCGGTGCGCCCGCGATAGCCGGTGAAGCCGCACTCCGCGCAGCCGATGGCCTGCCACAGCGGCGTCCCGACGGCGATCCCCATCCGGGAGGCGGTTTGCCTATCGGCCGCGCGCGGCTGGCGACAGTGCGGGCACAGCCGCCGCACCAGGCGCTGCGACATCACCGCCAGTAGCGAGGTGGAGAGTAAAAAGGGTTCGACGCCCATATCCTGCAGGCGGGAAATCGCCCCCAGCGCGCTGTTGGTATGCAGCGTGGAGAGCACCAGATGTCCGGTGAGCGAGGCCTGAACGGCGATTTGCGCCGTTTCGCCATCGCGGATCTCCCCGACCAGCACCACGTCCGGGTCCTGACGCAAAATAGCGCGCAGGCCGCGGGCAAAGGTCATCTCCACTTTGGCGTTCACCTGGGTCTGAGCAATGCCCTCCAGCTCATATTCGACCGGGTCTTCAATGGTCATGATATTGCGCTCGCGGGCATCGATGCGGCTGAGGGCGGCGTACAGGGTGGTGCTTTTCCCCGAACCGGTGGGGCCGGTCACCAGAATGATGCCGTGGGGGCGTGCCATCAGCGTATCCACCTGCTGCAACAGCGCGGGTGGCATCCCCAGAGTAAGCAGATCGAGGTTGACGCTGTTTTTATCCAGCAGACGTAAAACCACGCGCTCGCCGTAGCTGGAGGGCAGCGTTGAGACGCGCACGTCAATGGCGCGGCCGCCGATGCGTAGCGCCATGCGCCCGTCCTGAGGCACGCGTTTTTCCGCAATATCCAGGCTCGCCATCACCTTAATACGTGAAATAAGCAGTGCGGCGAGCCGACGCTGCGGGCGCAGGATTTCGCGCAGGACGCCATCAACGCGAAAACGAATTTGCAGATGGCGTTCATAGGTTTCGATATGAATATCCGAGGCTTTTTCTTTGATGGCCTCGGTAAGTATGGCGTTAATCAGGCGGATGATCGGCGCATCGTCCTCGCTGTCCAGCAGGTCATCGGTGTCCGGCAGCTCTTCGGCCAGGGTGTACAAATCCAGCTCGTTGCCGATATCCGCCATCATGCGCCGGGCTTCAACGGAGTCGCGCTGGTAGCTGAGCACCAGCAGTTTTTCGAACGCCTCGTCGGCCAGGCGTTCAATCGCAATAGGGCGCTCGGCCACCCGCCGCGCTTCAAGCAGCGCCTGAGCGGGCGTGCTGGCGAGGCAGCGGACCAGACACGACGCGCCATCGCTTAACAGCACGATATTGTGGGCGCGAGCATAGGCAAAAGGCAGCAGCGGGCGCTGTTCAGCGACTGGCGTCATGGCTTGCCTCCCAGGTTGAAGGCGTCGATGGCGGCGCTAATCTGGCGGAAGGCGACGGTATCCTGCTGCGGATAGATATGCAGCCGGTCTTCGCTCAGCAGGGCGTCGTTGTTCTCTTTACCGCGCTGTTTGGTCTGGGCCTCGTTGAAGGCGCTGTACTGGCCGGAAGAGGCCTGGCGGTAGCTATCGCGGTCGCGAATGATCGTCGGGCGGATGAATAGCATCAGATTCCGCTTCGAGACTTTTTTGCTGCTGGAGCGGAAAAGCGCGCCAACCAGCGGAATATCGCCGAGGAGCGGAACCTTATCGGCGGTATCGGTGACGCTTTTATCCAGCAGCCCGCCGACGACCACGGTTTCGCCGCTGCCCACCAGCACCGCGTTATTGACCGTCCGGGTGTTGAAGGTGGCGCCTAAATCCGAGCTGGTGCTGGAGGCGGAGTCGGCGACGCTGGAAACCTCCTGTTCGATTTCCAGCAGGACCGAATCGCCTTCGTTGATCTGCGGTTTGACCTTCAGCTTGATGCCGACGGTTTTGCGCTCGACGGTGTTGAAGATGTTATCGCCGGAGGTGGTTTGCGAGCCGCTGAGTACCGGTACCTCCTGACCGACGTTAAAAGTCGCCTCCATGTTGTCGAGGGTGACGATGCTGGGGGTGGCGAGGATATCGTTTTTGCTGCTGCTGGACAGCGCGGTCAGCAGCATCGCCCAGTTGCCCTGATAGAAGCCGGCGGCGATACCGTTAAAGGAGCTTAACGCGCTGGCGAGGGAGCTGGTGACCGTACCATCTTTGTTGTATTGATTGGCTCCGGCAATCACCGTCGACATCGGCAGGCCGCTGTTGTTGAACTGGGTCATTCCGGCGTTTTTGTTGGCCCACTGTACGCCAAGATTGAGGCCATCGGCGTCCTGGACCTCGGCAATAATCGCCTCCACCAGCACCTGCGGACGGCGAATGTCCAGCTGGGCTATCACCTGTTGCAGGTCATTCATGACGTCCGGCGCGGCGGTGACAATCAGGGCATTGGTCTGGCCGTGGGCTTTGATAATGATATTTTTATCCAGCGCCGCCACCGGTTTGGCGCTCTGTTTTTCGCTCTGCATGGTGCTGCTGATGCCGGTTAACACTTCGACCAGATCGGCGGCTTTGGCGTACTTGAGGTAGATGACTTTGGTATTGCCCTGTACCGCCTGCTGACGGTCGAGCTGTTTAATCATGGTGATAATTCGCTGCCGCGAATTCGGCTCGCCGCTCACCAGTACGGAGTTGGTTCGCTCGTCGGCCACCACGTTGGCTACCATTGAACCGGGAAGCGCGGATTTGCTGGTGTCTTTGTTCAGCTCGTTCACCAGTTTGACCACGTCGGCGGCGGAGGCCCACGACAGCGGGACCGTCACCACGCTGCGATCGCCGGCGTTGTCGACGCGCTCGACGATGGTCAGCAGCCGTTTAATGACCGCCGCGCGCCCGGTCATCAGCAGAACGTTAGAGGGTTCATAGTGCACCACGCTGCCCGCGCCGGCGTTATCGTTGAGTTGGCGCAGCAGCGGCGCCAGATCGCGGGCGGCAACGTTAGTTAGCGGCACCACGCGGGTGACCACTTCATCGCCTTCGCCCGGCGCCGCATCGCTGGCGACCGGAACCGCGGCGGTTTTGGCATCTTTTGAACGCACGACTTTCAGTACCCCGTTGTTCATATTGATGACCGCGAAACCATAGACATCCAGCACGCTCAGGAAAAACTGATAATATTGTTCTTCATTGAGCATATCGTAGCTACGCACGGTAATTGTCCCGCGAACGCTGGGATCGATGATCACCGTTTTATTGAGGTTTTTACTGACGGTATTAATAAATTCCTGAATATCGGTGCCCTTAAAACTGGCGGAAAATTCTTCGGCGCTTGCTGCTCTGAATAACAGGCTGCTGAATATCATCAACATGGTGAAAAGCAGACGGGAAAGCATTGTGCTCCTCAATTATTCATCCCTCAAGGCTAAATAGATATCCTGGCGCTGACCATCCCGTTCGACGGTTAGCGTTATTTCACTGAGTTCCGGTAGCTGTTTTATTGCCTGCTGGGCCTGTTGCTGGTCGCGAAGATCGAGGCCATTTAGCGCCACCGCAATATCGTTTTCATGTAAACCTGACTCACGAAACAGAGTCGGGTCTTTACCTGGATTAAGCCGATATCCGCTGAGCTGTTGATCTACCATCACCGGAGAAATATTGAGGTAATGAAGAATATTTTGCGGCTGCTGGCGGATGTCGTTGACCCGCTGATGGACCAAAGGCGTCACGGCGGAATTTGTTTTTGTGCTGTCGTCATTAAAAAGCAGTATCGCTTCGTTTCTGCCCTGGTAGTTGACGATAATTCGATCGCGCAGAATGGCGATGATTTGGGCTTCGTGACCCGGCGTTTTATCACCCACACCAAGACTAACCTGCTGATTTCCTTTTGCCATTATGGCAATGGAACGCCTGGCGTCGCTGCTGGCGAGCAGGCCGGTCACCCGTAATTTAAGCGAGGAGAGAGGCGCTTGCGCCAGGCTGCCGGCGGGCGTAGCGGATGTCGGGATGGTTGCTGCGTGACCAAACAGGGTGAACGAAGGTAATTCGCCGCTCTGCGCCCGCATTGTGGGGGAGGAGATCGGCGTAGCGTTAATTTCAATCGTCGGCGATGCTGGCGGAAAAACTATCCGCCAGCTTAATTTCGCCAGCTGCTGAGCAATAGCTAATAATATGATGGATGTCACAATATGAGGGGTGTAATTAAGTATTTTTTTATTTGTTAATGTTAACCGCATCACAGAAGTAGGTATTTTTATTTCCTTGCGCATTTTATTTCCCTCGGATCTGCAGGCACCCCCTACCGATATTGGTGGGGGCTTTTTTATATGCCGAGCTTTTATTGCCTAATGCTGGCCTGGTCATCGCGAAGCATAATGAGTTTCGCTATCCGGGTCGTCATTCCCTTTTTATTTTTACTCCCCCGGCCGCCTACGCCCCCCCATAAATTGTGAATGGATGATTGAACCAGGGAAAACAAAAATATCTAATTGCGACGCTTTACAGATAAACATCTTTCCTGACCTTTCATAAATTATTAAGCATATTAGGGACTATCGAATGCTCAGATATACCTGTAATGCCCTATTCCTTGGCTCGTTGATTTTACTTAGCGGCTGCGATAATAGTTCTTCATCTTCTTCCTCTGGCTCACCTGATAATCCCGGCAATCCTGATAACCAGGATGTCGTGGTGCGTTTACCCGCCGTGGCGGTTCCTGGCGAAGCCGTTATGGCGACGGCGAATCAGGCCGTCATCCATCTGGTTGATATTGCCGGGATCACCGGCACAAGTGCGGCGGATTACAGCCGTAAAAACCTGTATCTGTGGAATAATGAAACCTGCGATGCATTAAGCGCGCCGATGGCGGACTGGAATGACGTCAGTACCACGCCGGCAGGCAGCGATAAATACGGCCCGTACTGGGTGATTCCGCTGAATAAAGAGAGCGGCTGTATCAATGTCATCGTCAGAGATGGCACCGACAAGCTGATCGACAGCGATTTGCGCGTCTCGTTTAGCGATTTTACCGACCGTACGGTCTCGGTGATCGCCGGGAACAGTACGATCTATGACACCCGCGCCGAGGCGTTTCGCGCGGCATTCGGCGTGGCGCTTGCCGAGGCCCATTGGGTGGATAAAACCACGCTGCTGTGGCCGGGCGGGGAAGACAAACCTATCGTGCGCTTGTACTACAGCCACAGCAGTAAAGTGGCCGCCGACGGCGAAGGCAAATTTACCGATCGTTACCTGAAACTGACGCCAACCACCGTTAGTCAGCAGGTCAGCATGCGTTTTCCGCAGCTTTCCAGCTATGCGGCGTTCAAGTTGCCGGACGAGGCGAAAGTGGATGAGTTGCTGCAAGGCGAGACGGTGGCGATTGCCGCTGAGAAGGATGGGACGCTGATCTCCGCCACGCAGGTCCAAACCGCTGGCGTGCTGGATGATACCTATGCGCAGGCGGCAGAAGCGTTAAATTACGGCGCGCAGGTGAGCGACGGCGGCGTCGATTTCCGCGTATGGGCGCCAACCGCGCAGCAGGTCGATCTGGTGCTGTACAGCGCAGATAAAAAAGTGGTTGCCAGTCAGCCGATGACCCGCGACAGCGCTTCCGGCTCCTGGTCGTGGCAGGGCGGTAGCGACCTGAAAGGGGCGTTCTATCGTTATGCGTTGACGGTTTACCATCCGCAGTCACGCAAAGTTGAGCAGTACGAAGTTACCGACCCGTACTCACACAGCCTGTCGACGAACTCGGAGTACAGCCAGGTCGTCGATCTCAACGACAGCGATCTCAAGCCCGAAGGCTGGGATAGCCTGGCGATGCCGCACGCCCAGAAAACCAAAGCCGATCTGGCGAAAATGACGATTCATGAATCGCACATTCGCGATCTCTCGGCCTGGGATCGGACCGTTCCGGCCGAACTGCGCGGCAAATACCTCGCGTTAACCGCCCAGGACAGCAATATGGTACAGCACCTGAAACAGCTCTCGGCCTCAGGTGTGACCCACGTTGAACTGCTGCCGGTTTTCGATATGGCGACGGTCAATGAGTTCACTGATAAAGTTGCCGATATCCAGCAGCCGTTCAGCCACCTGTGCGAAATCAACAGTGCGGTGAAGAGCAGCGAGTTTGCCGGCTATTGCGCAAGTGGTTCGACCGTGGAAGAGGTGCTTAATCAGCTCAGGCAGAACGATAGCCAGGATAATCCGCAGGTTCAGGCACTGAACACACTGGTAGCGCAGACCGACTCGTACAACTGGGGTTACGATCCGTTCCACTATACGGTGCCGGAAGGCTCGTATGCGACTAACCCGGAAGGCACGACGCGCATCAAAGAGTTCCGCACCATGATTCAGGCGATCAAGCAGGATCTGGGGATGAACGTCATTATGGACGTGGTGTATAACCATACCAATGCCGCCGGGCCGACTGACCGCACTTCGGTGCTGGATAAAATAGTCCCCTGGTACTATCAGCGTCTGAACGAAACCACCGGCAGCGTCGAGTCGGCAACCTGCTGTTCGGACTCTGCGCCGGAACATCGCATGTTCGCCAAGCTTATCGCCGATTCTCTGGCGGTATGGACCACCGATTATAAGATTGATGCTTTCCGTTTCGATTTGATGGGTTATCACCCGAAAGCGCAGATTCTGTCGGCATGGGATCGTGTGAAAGCGTTAAATCCGGATATCTATTTCTTCGGTGAAGGCTGGGATTCTAACCAGAGCGACCGTTTTGAGATCGCTTCACAAATCAATCTGAAAGGCACCGGTATCGGCACCTTCTCCGATCGTCTGCGAGATTCCGTACGCGGCGGCGGTCCGTTTGATTCCGGCGATGCGCTACGTGAGAACCAGGGCGTCGGCAGTGGCGCCGGGGTGCTGCCTAACGAGATTACCCGTCAGAGCGAAGAGGATGTCCGTCATCTTGCCGATCTGACCCGTCTGGGCATGGCCGGCAACCTTGCCGACTTTATCCTGATTGATAAAGACGGCGCGGTGAAAAAGGGCAGCGAGATCGACTACAACGGCGCCCCTGGCGGCTATGCTGCCGATCCGACAGAGGTTGTCAACTACGTTTCGAAACACGATAACCAGACCCTGTGGGATATGATTAGCTACAAAGCGGCGCAGGAGGCTGACCTGAATACGCGCGTGCGTATGCAGGCGGTATCGCTGGCGACGGTGATGCTGGGACAGGGGATTGCCTTCGATCAGCAGGGGTCGGAGCTGCTGCGTTCCAAATCCTTTACCCGCGACTCTTATGATTCCGGCGACTGGTTCAACCGCGTGGATTATGCGATGCAGGACAACAACTTCAACGTCGGGATGCCGCGCAGTAGCGATGACGGCAGTAACTATGATCTGATCGCCCGCGTGAAGGAGATGGTCGCCACTCCAGGCGAGGCTGAACTGCAGCAAATGACCGCGTTCTATCAGGAGCTCACCCAGCTGCGTAAATCGTCCCCGCTGTTCACCTTAGGTGACGGGAAGGCGGTGATGAAACGCGTCGATTTCCGTAATACCGGAACCGATCAGCTGGCCGGTCTGCTGATCATGACTATCGATGATGGCGTGCAGGCAGGGGCGAGCCTGGATAGCCGGGTTGATGGCCTGGTGGTGGCGATTAACGCCGCGCCGGAGAGCCGGACCCTTAACGACTTTACGGGTGACAATCTCCAGCTGAGCACGGTGCAACAGGCCGCGGGCGATGGCTCGCTGGCGAGCGGCGTGGAAATTGCCGCCGATGGCGCGATTACGCTCCCCGCCTGGTCCGTGGCGGTGCTGGAAAAACCGCAGGGCGATGTGCAGGGGGCAGGCATACCGGTGAGCAGTAAGTAACCCGGATCTGTTCCTTGACCTTCGTTCAGAAGCCCGGTAGCCCGGTGAGTTTCGCCGGGCTACCGTTTTGCTGGTAAAGGAGAGCGGATGATCGTTTCCGATGATAAAGAGTATTCCTTGCCCGCCTTAATGGCGCGGGACGCGCAAACGCCGGTCGTCGTTGGGCGCATGCTCCAGGTTCCCTGCCTGACCGTGCCGATCTATGCGGCGCTATTTATGGCCCTCGGCTGGTTTGGCGGTGAACAGTGGCGTGATACACCCGCGGCGCAAAAATTGCGGGTACCGGTGGCGCACGCGGCGCGGGTACCGCTCGCGCCTCCGCCGCACAAAGCGCTGACGCCGGTCCCGGCCCCCGTGGAGGCGCAAGCACCGGTCAGCGTTGATGACGATAATCTGCCTGCGCTACGCTACAGCGCACATGTGTACGCCTCGTCAGCGGAGAAACGCAGTATCGTGTTAAATGGTCAGCCCTGGAAAGAGGGGGAGTCGCCGCTACCCAATCTGGTGATTGAGCAGATCCAGCAGGATGTCACCGTATTCAGTTTTAATGGTAAAACCTTTACGCTTGCCGCACTTGACGACTGGCCTGGGGGAATTATTGCGGATAGCTCGCAAGGGGAATAAATCGATAGCGAATAAAACGGGCAATTACGATTTCTTCATCTTATTCGCTGCGTATACCCGTACGTTAACGTTCTTCGTTCATCCCGGCCACAGACTAATATACGCTGCGGGGGATTCATCGCGGCGCTGTCTTTCCGCCGCTTGAATTATTTAGGGTATAAACTATCAATAAACGGCGCGAGCTGGCGATTAAACTGGCTGCATTTTGTCGCTTCCGGCGTGCTGTCCTGCTGCAACTGCTGATACATTTGCGTACTCCGCGCGCTGAGCGCGGCGTAATCGATATTTGCCCATCCTCTTTTTTTCCCGACATTCCACGCGGCGCGAGTGATGGTGTCATCGCCGGGGAGATCGCTGCGGTTACATTTGTTCTTCAGATAGCGCGCGCCGGCCGCGACCGAGGAGAGCTGCTCCAGCTGGGCTTCATTGCTCACGGCGGGGCTTAAGGTCGACGAACGGTTCTGTTGGCAGCCTGCCAGAACGGCAATCATGAGCAGCGGAAATATAACGGAAGTTCGCATAATAGATTAAACAAGAATGGTTAATTGACCGACAGTTTAACAAATATTTCCATGCTGTCATCAGGAAATATTATTATATATAATTGTTATCTCGCTCCCATTTTGAACGCCAGATGACTTAAAGTTTCTCTTTACTTCTGGCCAGAATATTTCTTGTCACAGTCAGAATATAATATTTATCGAGCGCTAAAGTTTTCAGTTTTTAGCGGAGCAACAGGACCTGATCGATCTGATGCGTTATGGGGAGCCAGGGATACTTTTTATGTTATTAAAAAACATAATATTTTCCCTTTTGTTACGTTATGAGGGAGTAAAATGCTGGTTAAGCCTGTCCCGGTTTAGTGCTATCCTGTGTCGCCTGGACTATTCGTGCTATGTCCCAAAATTTTCCTCAGGCGCAGCGTGCAATATAATGATTTATCCTGTTCATTTTCAAATGAAAACATAGAGATATATCGTGATCGCGCCGTGAGACGAAGACCGCGCGCAGCGCGGTGGTCGCGAGATGGTCGCCTGCTGGATGAGATCCCGGGCGTGAATTTGAGAGATATCTTCTTCCTCTCGTAAGAGGAAGCATTGAGAATCAGGCTTTTACGCCTGACAGTTGCGGAGAAAAAGCATGGCGGGAGATGACCGCGAGCCTATCGGACGTAAGGGGAAACCCTCGCGTCCGGCGAAACAAAAAGTCACCCGTCGTCGGGTCCGGGATGAGGACTACGACGATGATTACGATGATGATTATGAGGATCAAGAGCCGATGCCGAAGAAAGCGAAAGGCAAAGGTAATAAACCTCGCCGGAAGCGTACCTGGCTGTGGCTGCTGATCAAGATAGGGATTGTCATTGCGGTGCTGGTTGCCGCTTACGGCGTCTATCTCGATCAGAAAATCCGTAGCCGCATTGACGGCAAAGTCTGGGAGCTCCCGGCGGCGGTGTATGGCCGGATGGTCAACCTCGAACCGGATATGCAGATCAGCAAAAACGAAATGGTGCGTCTGCTGAACGCCACGCAGTACCGTCAGGTGAGCGCGATGACGCGTCCGGGCGAGTATACCGTGCAGGCCAACAGCATCGAGATGATTCGCCGTCCGTTTGATTTCCCTGATAGTAAAGAGGGGCAGGTGCGCGCGCGTCTGACCTTCGACGGCGATCATCTGGAAACGATTGAGAATATGGAGAACAACCGTCAGTTCGGCTTCTTCCGTCTCGATCCGCGTCTGATCACCATGCTGCAGTCGGCAAACGGCGAACAGCGCCTGTTCGTTAAACGCAGCGGCTTCCCGGATCTGCTGGTGGATACGCTGCTGGCGACCGAAGACCGCCACTTCTATGAGCATGACGGCATTAGCCTGTACTCGATTGGTCGTGCGGTACTGGCGAACCTGACGGCAGGGCGCACGGTGCAGGGGGCCAGTACCCTGACCCAGCAGCTGGTGAAAAACCTGTTCCTCTCCAGCGAACGTTCTTACTGGCGTAAAGCGAACGAAGCCTATATGGCGCTGATCGTCGATGCTCGTTACAGCAAGGATCGCATCCTTGAGCTGTATATGAACGAGGTATACCTCGGCCAGAGCGGCGATAACGAAATTCGCGGCTTCCCGCTGGCGAGCCTCTATTACTTCGGTCGCCCGGTGGAAGAGCTGAGCCTCGACCAGCAGGCCCTGCTGGTGGGGATGGTGAAAGGCGCCTCGATTTACAACCCGTGGCGTAATCCGAAGCTGGCGCTGGAACGCCGCAATCTGGTCCTGCGCTTGCTGCAGCAGCAGAATGTGATCGACCAGGAGCTGTATGACATGCTGAGCGCGCGTCCGCTGGGCGTGCAGCCGCGTGGCGGAGTGATTTCTCCGCAGCCGGCGTTTATGCAGATGGTACGCCAGGAACTGCAGGCCCGGCTGGGCGACAAGGTGAAAGATCTCTCCGGCGTGAAGATCTTTACCACCTTTGACTCGGTCGCGCAGGAAGCCGCGGAAAAAGCGGCGACCGACGGTATTCCGGCGCTGAAAAAACAGCGTAAGCTGCCGGATCTGGAAACCGCGATGGTGGTGGTTGACCGCTTTACCGGTGAAGTGCGGGCGATGGTCGGCGGAGCGGAGCCGCAGTTTGCCGGCTATAACCGCGCCATGCAGGCCCGTCGTTCCATCGGTTCTCTGGCAAAACCGGCCACCTATCTGACCGCGCTGAGCCTGCCGAATCAGTATCGTCTGAACACCTCGATTGCCGATGCGCCCGTCACCATTCGTCTGTCGAACGGGCAAACCTGGTCTCCGCAGAACGACGATCGCCGCTTCAGCGGCCAGGTGATGCTGGTGGACGCGCTGACACGTTCGATGAACGTGCCGACCGTGAATCTTGGGATGGCGCTGGGCTTACCGGCGGTAACCGATACCTGGGGCAAACTGGGGGCGCCGAAAGATCAGCTGCACCCGGTGCCGGCCATGATCCTCGGGGCGTTGAACCTGACGCCGATTGAAGTCGCGCAGGCGTTCCAGACCATTGCCAGCGGCGGTAACCGCGCAACGCTGTCGGCGCTGCGTTCGGTGATTGCCGAAGATGGTACCGTGCTGTATCAGAGCTATCCGCAGGCAGAGCGTGCGGTACCGGCGCAGGCCGCTTATATGACGCTGTGGACCATGCAGCAGGTTGTGCAGCGCGGTACCGGCCGTCAGCTGGGCGCGAAGTATCCGGGTCTGCATCTGGCAGGGAAAACCGGGACCACCAACAATAACGTCGACACCTGGTTTGCCGGGATCGATGGTAGCCAGGTGACGATTACCTGGGTGGGCCGCGATAACAACCAGCCGACCAGGCTGTACGGCGCCAGCGGCGCGATGTCCATTTATCAGCGCTATCTGGCTAACCAGACGCCGACGCCGCTGGTTCTGACGCCGCCGGAAGACGTGGTGGATATGGGGGTGGACAGCAGCGGTAATTTCGTGTGCAGCGGCGGGATGCGTAGCCTTCCGGTATGGACCACCAACCCGGATGCGCTGTGTCGCCAGGGCGAACTGATGCAACAGCAGCAGCTGGAGCAGCAGCAGCAGAACAACCCGTTCAATCAGTCCGGACAGCCGCCGCAACAGCAGCAGCCAGCGACACAGCAGCAACAGCCAGCGAAGCAGGAAAAGAGCGATGGCGTAGCGGGCTGGATTAAGGACATGTTCGGCGGTAACTAACCGCAGGCGATATCAAGCCCTCTGATGCGAATGTATCAGGGGGCTTTTTTATTTATGGTTATTAATTAACAGCAACTTAACCCCACAATAACTGACTGGTTATTATTTCATCCTTCGGTATTCGATGCGGGGCATATCGCTTGCCTTGTATTTAACGTTTCGCCTATTATGTCATTCGTCATAATAATAATTCTCGTTTACGTTATCATTCACTTCCATCAGAGATATACCCATGGCGCGTCCAAAAACTGCTCAGCCAAATCACTCACTGCGTAAAATCGCAGTTGTAGTAGCCACAGCGGTTAGCGGCATGTCTGTTTATGCACAGGCAGCAGTTGAACCGAAAAAAGAAGAAACTATTACCGTTGTTGCGGCTCCTGCCGACCAGGAAAGTGCCTGGGGGCCGGCACCGACCATTGCGGCAAAACGTTCTGCTACTGCGACAAAAACCGATACTCCGATTGAAAAGACACCGCAATCTATCTCCGTGGTAACGCGCGAAGAGATGAATATTCATCAGCCGAAGTCGGTGAAGGAAGCCCTGGGCTATACCCCAGGCGTGTCGGTCAGCAGTCGTGGTGCTTCCAGCACCTACGATTTTGTTATTATCCGCGGTTTTTCTTCGATAGGGCTGAACCAGAACAACTACCTGGATGGTCTTAAGCTGCAGGGTAATTTTTACAACGATGCCGCCATCGATCCCTATATGCTCGAGCGTGTCGAACTTATGCGTGGGCCGACTTCCGTACTGTACGGTAAGAGTAATCCCGGAGGGATTATCTCTATGGTCAGCAAACGTCCGACCACCGAATCAATCAAAGAAGTTCAGTTCAAAATGGGGACGGATAATCTATTCCAGACCGGTTTTGACTTCAGCGATGCGATTGATGACGCTGGCGTGTGGTCATATCGCTTGACCGGTATTGCCCGTTCCAATAATGAACAACAGGATAATGCGAAGCAGCAGCGCTATGCGATTGCCCCGTCTTTCAGCTGGCGTCCTGATGATAAAACTAACTTTACCTTCCTCTCCTATTTCCAGAATGAACCGGAAACAGGTTACTACGGCTGGCTGCCGAAGGAAGGCATGGTCCAGGCGTTGCCAAACGGTTCTCATCTGTCGACCCGTTTTAACGAAGGCGCTAGCAATAATACCTATTCCCGTAACCAGAAAATGGTGGGTTATAGCTTCGAACACGGATTTAACGATACGTTTACCGTGCGCCAAAATTTGCGCTTTACCGAAATGAAAACCGCGCAGCAAAGCGTTTATGGGACGGGGATCTGCACGACCGCAACATGCCCAACGGTCCCGGTAGCTGATGTTGGCCACTATCTGAATCGTAGTACGGTGGTTGATAATGAGCGTTTGCAAAACTTCAGCGTGGATACTCAACTGGAGAGCAAGTTCGCGACCAGTAGTGTCGATCATACTTTACTGACCGGTGTTGATTACATGCGTATGCGCAATGATATTAACGCCACGTTCGGTAGCGCGCCTGCTCTTGACCTCTACAATCCCGTACGCGAAGATTTCGCTTTCAGCGATGCTGCTCCGTATCAGATGAACGAAAGCAAGCAAACCGGTCTGTATGTGCAGGATCAGGCGCAGTGGAACAAATGGTTCCTGACCTTGGGGGGACGTTATGACTGGTCTCAGCAAGCGACGACCGTTCGAGGCGATGGCGGCGGCTACATTGAGCGCAACGACAAAAAGTTCACCTGGCGCGGTGGCTTGAACTACCTGTTTGATAATGGTATTTCTCCATATGTCAGCTATAGCCAGTCCTTTGAGCCAAACTCATTCGATCTGTGGAGTCAGCCGCGTCAATCTTACGCGCCTTCCAAAGGCGAACAGTATGAAGCGGGCGTGAAATACGTTCCTAAAGATCGTCCTATTGTGCTGACGGCGGCGGTGTATCAGCTTACCAAAACCAATAACCTGACAGCCGATCCAACGAATCCTCTGGCGCAGGTGCCTGCGGGAGAAATTCGCGCGCGCGGCGTGGAGCTGGAGGCTAAAGCTGCGTTAAACGCCAATATAAATATGACGGCGTCATATACCTACACCGATGCGGAATATACCAAAGACACCACGTTGAAGGGGAATAGGCCAGAACAGGTGCCGGAACACATGGCTTCTCTGTGGGGCGATTATACCTTTAACGACGGGGTGTTATCCGGCCTGACCTTAGGGACCGGTGCACGCTACGTCGGCTCAACCTACGGCGATCCAACCAATAGCTTCAAAGTTGCCAGCGCGACGGTCATGGATGCCGTCGTGAAATATGATCTGGCCCGTTTTGGGCTGGCAGGCTCCAGCCTGGCGGTAAACGTCAACAACCTGCTCGATCGCGACTATGTTGCCAGCTGCTTCCAGACCTATGGCTGCTTCTGGGGCGCGGAGCGTCAGGTCGTTGCGACCGCAACCTTCCGTTTCTAATCACTTAATGGGCGCGGTTCGCCGCGCCGTTCACCAGGCCGCCGCTATGCAGGAAAACTCTCCGCACTCCGATACCACCTTTACGTTGGACCGCGTTACCTTCCGCGTACCTGGACGTACGCTGCTGCACCCTCTCTCCTTAACCTTCCCGCCAGGAAAAGTGACCGGCCTGATTGGCCATAACGGTTCCGGTAAATCCACCTTGCTGAAAATGCTCGGTCGCCATCAGCCGCCGTCAGAAGGCGACGTTCTGCTGGACGGACAGCCGCTGGACAGCTGGAGCAGCAAAGCGTTTGCTCGCAAGGTGGCCTATCTGCCGCAACAGCTGCCTGCGGCCGAAGGGATGACGGTGCGTGAGCTGGTGGCGATTGGCCGATATCCGTGGCACGGCGCGCTGGGGCGATTCGGCGCGGCGGACCGGGAGAAAGTTGAAGAGGCGATTGCGCTGGTTGGCCTGAAGCCGCTGGCGCACCGGCTGGTCGACAGCCTGTCCGGCGGCGAACGTCAGCGCGCGTGGATTGCGATGCTGGTGGCGCAGGATAGCCGCTGTTTACTGCTGGATGAACCGACTTCGGCGCTGGATATTGCCCATCAGGTGGAGGTGCTGGCGCTGGTGCACCGTCTGAGTCAGCAGCGCGGACTGACGGTGATTGCCGTGCTGCACGATATCAACATGGCTGCCCGCTACTGTGACTATCTGGTCGCGTTGCGCGGCGGGGAGATGATTGCCCGGGGAACGCCGGCGGATCTGATGCGCAGCGATACGCTGGAGCAAATTTACGGTATCCCGATGGGAATTCTGCCGCATCCGGCGGGTAGCGCGCCGGTAAGCTTTGTCTATTGATGGAAAAGATCCATTTAATTAGCCGTCGCCGTCTGCTGACGGCGATGGCCCTCTCGCCGCTGCTGTGGCAGCTGCGCGGCGCACAGGCTGCGACCATCGACCCACAGCGCATTGTGGCGCTGGAGTGGCTACCGGCAGAACTTCTGCTGGCGCTGGGGGTGACCCCTTACGGCGTTGCCGATATCCCGAACTATAACCTGTGGGTGAATGAACCGGCGCTACCGGCCTCGGTTATTGACGTCGGGCTGCGCACCGAGCCGAACCTCGAGCTGCTGACGCAGATGAAACCGTCGTTTATCGTCTGGTCGGCCGGATATGGGCCGTCGGCGGAGAAGCTGGCGCGGATTGCGCCGGGAAGAGGATTCACCTTCAGCGACGGTAAACGACCGCTGCGGATGGCGCAGCAATCCCTCAATGAAATGGCCGAACTTATTGGCCGGCAGCAGGCAGCGAAGCGCCATCTGGCGGAATTCGATGCGCTGATGGACAGTTTGCGCCCCCGTTTCGCCCGACGTGGCGATCGCCCGCTGTTGATGATCACCGTACTCGACCCGCGCCATGTCCTGGTGTTCGGCAATAACTGCCTGTTCCAGGAGGTACTCGATCGCTTTGATATCAAAAATGCCTGGCACGGCGAGACCGCATTCTGGGGCAGCGTCAGCGTGGGGATAGATCGGCTGGCCGCTTACCAGGATGTGGACGTGATCTGCTTTGACCACGGTAATCACGCCGAAATGACGCAACTGATGACGACGCCATTATGGTGGGCGATGCCGTTTATCCGCGAAGGACGTTTCCAGCGCGTGCCGGCGGTCTGGTTCTATGGCGCCACGCTGTCGGCGATGCATTTCGCGCGCGTACTGGCCGATGCCCAGGGAGGAGCGGCATGAGATCGCGAATTTCTCCTCTGGCGATTTTGCTGCTGACGGCGCTGGTGATAACCGCTTTCGCCCTCAGCCTCTACAATCTGCGCGCTGCGCTGCCGCAGAACGAGTGGCGTCAGGCGCTGTGGCAGCCGGATATCGATAATATTGCCCAGATGCTGTTCCACTACAGCCTGCTGCCGAGGCTGGCGGTGTCGCTGCTGGTCGGGGGCGGGCTGGGTCTGGTTGGCGTGCTGTTCCAGCAGGTGCTGCGCAACCCGCTGGCGGAGCCGACCACCCTCGGGGTCGCCACCGGCGCACAGCTCGGGATGACGGTAACCACGCTGTGGGCGATTCCCGGCGTGCTGGCTTCGCAATTTGCCGCACTGGCGGGGGCCTGTCTGGTTGGGGGGCTGGTCTTCGGTGTCTCCTGGGGCAAGCGGCTGTCGCCGGTGACCCTGATCCTGGCAGGTCTGGTGGTCAGCCTTTACTGCGGAGCGCTGAACCAACTGATGGTCATTTTCCATCACGATCAGCTGCAAAGCATGTTCCTGTGGAGCACCGGTACCCTGACGCAAACCGACTGGAGCGTGGCGCAACGGCTGTGGCCGCAGCTGCTCGGCGGCGTTCTGTTAACGTTGCTGTTGCTGCGCCCGCTGACCTTGATGGGGCTGGATGACGGCGTGGCGCGTAACCTCGGGCTGGCGCTGTCGCTGGCGCGTCTGGCGACGCTGATGCTGGCTATCGTGATCAGCGCGATGCTGGTGAATGCGGTAGGGATTATCGGTTTTATCGGCCTGTTTGCTCCTCTGCTGGCGAAGATGCTTGGCGCCCGACGCCTGCTGTCGCGTCTGTTGCTGGCGGCGCTGATTGGCGCCCTGATTCTCTGGCTGTCTGACCAGATCATTCTGTGGCTGACCCGGGTATGGATGGAAGTATCAACCGGTTCGGTGACGGCGCAGATCGGCGCGCCGCTGCTGTTATGGCTGCTGCCGCGCCTGCGCAGTATTAGCGCGCCGGTGATGAATGCCGGAGATAAGGTGCCGGTCGAGCGGCACAACGTGCAGTGGTTTGCCCTCGGCGGCGGGCTGATTCTGCTGCTGGCGCTGACGGCGGCGCTGGCCTTTGGTCGCGACGCCCAGAGCTGGCACTGGGCCAGCGGCACGTTGCTGGACCAGCTGATGCCGTGGCGCTGGCCGCGGATTCTGGCGGCGCTGTTGGCCGGGGTGATGCTGGCGATCGCCGGCTGTATTATCCAGCGTTTGACCGGTAACCCGATGGCCAGCCCGGAAGTCCTGGGGATCAGCTCCGGCGCGGCGTTTGGCATTGTGCTGATGCTGTTCTTTGTCCCGGGCAACGCCTTTGGCTGGCTGCTGCCTGCCGGTAGCCTCGGCGCGGCGGCGACGCTGCTGGTTATCCTGGTCGCCGCCGGACGCGGCGGCTTCTCACCGCATCGGATGCTGCTGGCGGGGATGGCGCTCAGTACCGCCTTCACGATGCTGCTGATGATGCTACAGGCCAGCGGCGATCCGCGGATGGCGCAGATTCTGACGTGGATCTCGGGGTCGACTTACAGCGCTACGCCGGAGATGGTGGTGCGCAGCGGTATTGCGATGCTGGTGCTGCTGGCGCTGACGCCGCTGTGCCGTCGCTGGCTAACCATTTTACCGCTGGGCGGCGAGGCGGCGCGGGCGGTGGGCATGGCGCTGACGCCATCGCGAATCGGTCTGCTGCTGCTGGCCGCCTGTCTGACGGCAACCGCTACGTTGACGATCGGTCCGTTAAGTTTTGTCGGTCTGATGGCGCCGCATATCGCGCGAATGATGGGGTTCCGCCGAACGATGCCGCAGATGGTGATGTCCGGGCTGATTGGCGGCCTGCTGCTGGTCTTCGCCGACTGGTGCGGACGGATGATCATGTTCCCGTATCAGATCCCGGCCGGCCTGCTGTCGACCTTTATCGGCGCGCCGTACTTCATCTATTTACTGCGTAAACAGAGCCGCTAACGTCCGGGGCAAACCGCGGTAGCCCGGATGAGGCGTTTATGCGCCGACTCCGGGCCGTTCAGACTTACAGCTTCGCGAATGCCTTGCGGGCGGCGGCGATGGTAGCGTGGATATCGTCTTCGCTATGCGCCACGGACATAAAGCCGGCTTCAAACGCCGACGGCGCCAGATAGACGCCTTCTTCCAGCATCAGGTGGAAGAAGCGCTTAAAGCGCTCAACGTCGCACTTCAGCACATCCTGGTAGCAGGTGACGGTTTCGGCATCGGTAAAGAAGATGCCAAACATGCCGCCAACGTTATTCACCACCAGAGGAATCCCCGCATCGCGCGCCGCATCCAGCAGACCCTGGGCCAGTTGATTGGTGAGGTCGGTTAACGTTTCGTGGACCCCCGGCTGCGCCACTGCGGTTAAGCAGGCAAAACCGGCCGCCATGGCGATCGGGTTACCGGACAGGGTTCCGGCCTGATACACCGGGCCGGTCGGGGCCAGCGCGTCCATCACTTCACGACGGCCGCCAAAGGCGCCTACCGGCATCCCGCCGCCGATGATTTTGCCCAGGCAGGTCAGGTCGGGAACCACGTTGTAGTAAGACTGGGCGCCCGCCAGCGCAACGCGGAAGCCGGTCATCACTTCATCGATAATCAGCAGCGCGCCGAACTCGTCGCACAGCGCCCGCAGGCCCGGGAGGAACTCCGGCAGCGGCGGGATACAGTTCATGTTGCCGGCCACCGGCTCAACGATAATGCAGGCGATCTCTTGCGGGTACTGTTCGAACGCGGCGCGAACCGAAGCCAGGTCGTTATAGGTGCAGGTCAGGGTATGTTTGGCGAAATCAGCCGGTACGCCCGGGGAGTTCGGCTGGCCGAGGGTCAGGGCGCCGGAGCCCGCTTTCACCAGCAGACAGTCGGCGTGACCGTGATAGCAGCCTTCGAATTTGATGATTTTGTCGCGACCGGTAAAACCGCGCGCCAGACGAATGGCGCTCATGGTTGCTTCGGTCCCGGAGTTGACCATTCGCACCATATCCATGGTCGGGACCAGGTCGGTCACCAGCTCCGCCATTTTGACTTCCATTTCCGTCGGCGCGCCAAAGCTCAGGCCGCGCTCGGCGGCTTCAATCACCGCATTACGAATGGCCGGGTGGTTATGGCCTAATACCATCGGCCCCCAGGAGCCGACATAGTCGATATAAGCTTTACCGTCGACATCATACAGTCTGGCGCCGTCAGCACGTTCGATAAACAGCGGGGTTCCGCCAACGCCGGTGAAGGCGCGTACCGGCGAGTTTACGCCGCCGGGGATGAGTTCACGTGCGGCGTGATAGAGAGTTTCAGATTTGCTCATTGCCATGATCCTGGTTCGTGATAAATGTTTTGCTGGTTATTCTAAGTTATTCCAGGATAGTTATGAAAGTTTTGCCCAATTGAAACAAAGCGCAATGGGGGGATTTTTTTGGCGACGCAGGGCGTGCAGAAAGTTAAAATGTTCCCCCGCATATTTGTATGACTATTGACGATAAGAGTATGAAAGCCGAAGCCTCCTCTTTTGAAGCACAACAGATCGTGCGCTTGCGTCGCGGCGATGTCGTGCGCCGGTTGGTCCAGCGCGACAAAACGCCGCTGGCGGTGCTGCTGATGGCCGCGGTGGTCGGCACGCTGGCCGGGCTGGTGGGGGTCGCCTTTGAAAAGAGCGTCAGTTGGGTGCAGAACATGCGCATCGGTTCGCTGGTGCAGGTGGCGGATCACGGGTTCCTGATCTGGCCGCTGGCCTTTATTTTATCTGCGTTGCTGGCAATGGTGGGCTATTTTCTGGTACGGCGTTTCGCTCCGGAAGCGGGAGGGTCTGGCATACCCGAGATCGAAGGGGCGCTGGAAGAGCTGCGTCCGGTTCTCTGGTGGCGGGTTCTGCCGGTAAAATTTATCGGTGGGATGGGGACTCTGGGGGCCGGAATGGTGCTGGGCCGCGAAGGGCCAACGGTACAGCTTGGGGGCAACGTCGGGCGAATGGTGCTGGATATCTTCCGTATGCGCAGCCCCGAAGCGCGGCATACTTTGCTGGCGACCGGCGCGGCGGCGGGCCTCTCCGCGGCATTCAACGCGCCGCTGGCGGGGATTCTGTTCATTATCGAAGAGATGCGCCCGCAGTTTCGCTACAACCTGATTTCCATTAAAGCCGTTTTCACCGGCGTGATTATGTCGAGTATCGTGTTTCGCATTTTTAATGGCGAGTCGGCGATCGTTGAAGTCGGTAAGCTGAGCAATGCGCCGGTGAATACGCTGTGGCTGTATCTGCTGCTGGGGATGATTTTTGGCTGCATCGGCCCGCTGTTTAATCGTCTGGTGCTGCGTACTCAGGATCTGTTCCAGCGTATTCATGGCGGCGATACCAGGAAATGGGTGCTGATCGGCGGTGTCATCGGCGGGCTTTGCGGCATCCTCGGGCTGACTGAACCGGCGCTGGTGGGGGGCGGTTTTAACTTAATTCCCGTTGCCGCGGCGGGTAATTTTTCCGTGGGCCTGCTGCTGTTTATCTTTATCGCCCGGGTGATAACCACTTTGCTGTGTTTCTCCTCCGGCGCGCCTGGCGGCATTTTTGCGCCAATGCTGGCCCTCGGCACTCTGCTGGGCACCGCATTTGGCATGGCGGTGACGCCGCTGCTGCCAGCTTATCATCTGGATGCGGGCACCTTTGCGATTGCTGGAATGGGGGCGCTGCTGGCGGCCTCCATTCGCGCTCCACTGACCGGGATTGTGCTGGTGCTGGAGATGACCGATAACTATCAGCTCATTTTGCCAATGATTATTACCTGTCTTGGCGCAACACTACTGGCGCAATTCCTTGGTGGTAAGCCCTTGTATTCAACGATCCTTGAACGCACGCTGGCGAAGCAGGCCGCCGATCAGGCGGCAAAAGCGCAGCAGGTTGCCGGGGAGAATACTTGAACGATTTACCAGGGTATTAGATAATGGCTCAAAAGGTCGGGTTATTCTTTAACCGGCCAGAAGTATCAATGGGAGCATAAAATGAGTGATGACGTAGCGTTGCCGCTGGAGTTTACTGAAGCCGCAGCCAAAAAAGTAAAATTCCTGATTGCAGATGAAGAGAATCCAAACCTGAAACTGCGTGTCTACATCACCGGTGGCGGTTGCAGTGGTTTCCAGTACGGCTTCACCTTCGACGATCAGGTTAACGAAGGCGATATGACCATCGAAAAACAGGGCGTAGGCCTGGTGGTCGACCCGATGAGCCTGCAGTATCTGGTCGGCGGCGCCGTCGATTATACCGAGGGCCTCGAAGGTTCGCGCTTTATCGTGACCAACCCGAATGCGAAAAGCACCTGCGGCTGCGGATCCTCATTCAGCGTCTGATTCTCGCCCCGGCAGAGCGTACTCCGCCGGGGGAGATTTTTCTTTGCTACCGTCCGTGATCGTCGAGCGCAAACGTCGGCAGCTTCAGGTGCCAGCGGATTGCCGCGAGCCGAATCAGCAGCGTCACCACCATCCCCATCATCGCCGAATTCTGCAACGAAACGTGAAAGGTGTCATAGGCCGTAGCGTGTACGATACCGCCGATAATACAGGCCGTGGCATAGATTTCAGTGCGTAAAATCATCGGAATCTCGCGGGCCAGAACGTCGCGGATGATCCCGCCGCCCACGCCGGTGACGACGCCCATACAGATCGCGACCAGCGGTCCGCTGTGAGCCAGAAACGCTTTATTTACCCCAATGCCGACAAAGACCGCCAGGCCGACGGCATCCAGCACCGGCAGGATCCATTTAGGCAACCGGCGCGGCTGGCGCACTAACAGAATAGTCAGCATGCTGGTGACCATCGCCACCACCAGGTCGGTCGGATCTTTCACCCAGAATACCGCGCCGTTGGCGAGCGCCATGTCGCGAATGGTCCCGCCGCCGACGGCGGTGACAACGCCGAGCACCAGCACGCCAAAAGGGTCCATACGGAGTTTGCCGGCCAGCAATACGCCGGAGATAGCAAATACGGCGGTGCCAATAATATCCAGCCAATAGACAAGCATCGTCAGTTCTCGCTTAGCGCCCGGTTTCTTAGGCTATTTTCTTCACCACGTTGCATCCGCTCAGCGTTCGCCATTGGCATAGCGCTCCGGCTTTCGTCGCTGGGGATCGAATTATTGATTGTGCAAACAGCGCTTATTTGACCTGTTCGAGCGCAGTGCAGAGCTGTTTTGCGGCGAGGATAATACGCGGGCTTGCGCGCTCAAACCAGTCGCTATGCAACGCAATTAGCGAAATTGTTAACTGGTTATGCCAGTAGCGCTCAACGTCGGGAATTCTGCTGGCATCGCCGGTAATGACGATAGCCTGAGGCTCCCTGGCCAGTACCTGCTCGCGGCTCACCTGGGGCCAGGGAACCTTGCTGGCGGCGAAAATATTTTCACCGCCGCATAGCGTCAGCACCTGATCCTGAATGGAGCCCCGGCTGGTGGTAAAAAGGGGGCTGGTACCGAATTGCAGAAAGACGCGCTTTTTCGGCGTGCTGGCGTAGCGGGCTTTCAGGCGATCGTAGTCATCCTGCAGGCTCTGCGCGGCCTGGCGGGCTTTTTCCGGCTGCGGGCTCCACTGCGCCAGCTGCCGCAGGGTGGTAATAATCTCTTCGATGGTCGTCGTATCGACCCAGACCACCTTGATGCCCAGCGAACTCAGTTGGTTAACCTGCCGTTCGGCATTCCCGCCGCGCCACGCCAGAATCAGGTCCGGTTTTAGCGCCACGATACGCTCCAGGTTCATCCCTTGCCAGCTGGAGACCTGTTCGATTTTACTCGCCTGCGGCGGGTAATCAGAATAGCTGCTGACGCCAACCGGCGTGATGCCGGCGGCAAACGCCAGTTCGGTATTGGCCGGCGACAGCGTGATAACCCGCGGCGCGGCGAAGAGCCACGCCGGGGCCAGCAACAGCAGGGCGGTCAGCGCCCGTTTAAGCGACTTAGCCACGTGCCAGATTCTGCACCAGCTTTTCCACCATCAGCGTGGACTGCTTAGCGGCGACGGCGAGGAACTCGTCGAAGCTCAGATGGGACTGTTGGTCGGCCACGTCGGAAATCGCGCGGACCACGACAAACGGAACGCCGAAGTTATAGCAGACATGGGCAATCGCGGTGGCTTCCATCTCGACCGCAACGGCCTGCGGGAAGTTGTGACGAATTTTCGCCAGCCCGACGGAACCGTTGATGAACGCGTCGCCGCTGACGATCAGGCCGCGTACCGCGTTCAGATTCAGCGCTTCAATACAGCTTTGCGCGGCGGCAATCAGCTTGTCGTCGGCTTTGAAACCGGCCGGACAGCCCGGCAGCTGGCCATATTCGTAACCAAAGGCGGTCACGTCGGCATCGTGGTAGCGCGTTTCGTCGGAGATAACGATGTCGCCGACTTTCAGCGTTGGCGCCAGGCCGCCTGCGGAACCGGTGTTGATAATCACCTCCGGTTTGCACAGCTCCAGCAGCAGCGCGGCGCCCATGGCGGCCGCCACTTTGCCAATACCCGATTTCAGCAGAGCGACGTCGGTGCCGTTCAGCTGCCCGGTATAAATTTCGCTGCCGCCAAGGGTCAGCGTCTGACGGTTTTCGATTTTGTCGCGCAGAAGGGTAACTTCTTCTTCCATAGCGCCAATAATGCCGATTTTCATAGATTTACTCGCGATGTGTCAGGTTTAGTTGCATAGTCTATCATGCACTCAAAGGGAAACGTTATTGCTCGCGCGGGAGAGGCCATGGCAAAAATTGATTTTCGCAACAAGATTAACTGGCGTCGGCGCTATCGTTCGCCGCAAGGCGTCGAAACGGAACGTGAAATCCTGCGTATTTTCGAAAGCGACCGCGGGCGGATCATTAATTCGCCGGCGATTCGCCGTTTACAGCAGAAAACCCAGGTCTTCCCGCTGGAGCGTAACGCCGCAGTACGCACCCGCTTAACCCACTCCCTTGAAGTTCAGCAGGTGGGGCGCTATATCGCCAAAGAGGTCCTCAGCCGCCTGAAAGAACAGAATCTGCTGGAAACCTACGGGCTGGATGCGCTGAGCGGGCCGTTTGAGAGCGTGGTGGAAATGGCCTGCCTGATGCATGACATCGGTAACCCGCCGTTTGGTCATTTTGGCGAGGCGGCGATCAATGACTGGTTTCGCCAGCGTCTGGCGCCTGACGACGCGGCCGGCGAGCCGGTAGCGCACGATCGTTGTACGGTTGAGGCGCTGCGTTTGCAGGCGGGACAGGCCGAGCTGAACGAGCTGCGCCGCAAGGTACGCCAGGATCTGTGCTGGTTTGAAGGCAACGCGCAGGGCATCCGTTTAGTCCATACGCTGATGCGGATGAATCTGACCTGGGCGCAGGTTGGCTGTATTTTGAAATATACGCGTCCGGCGTGGTGGCGGGGAGCGCTGCCGGCGAGCCACAGTTATTTAATGAAAAAACCTGGTTATTATTTAGCCGAAGAGGGCTATATTGCGAGGTTGCGTAAAGAACTTGATCTGGCTCCTTATAATCGCTTTCCATTAACATGGATTATGGAGGCTGCGGACGATATCTCATATTGTGTGGCCGATCTTGAAGATGCGGTTGAAAAACGTATTTTCAGCGTCGAGCAGCTGTATCAGCTGCTGTATGAGGCGTGGGGACAGCATGAAAAAGGTTTGCTATTTTCGCAGGTGGTAGAAAATGCGTGGGAGAAATCACGCTCTAATTCGCTTAGCCGGAGTACTGAAGATCAGTTCTTTATGTATTTGCGGGTCAATACGCTGAATAAACTGGTGCCGTATGCGGCGCGCCGGTTTATCGATAATTTACCGAAGATCTTTGCTGGCGATTTTAATCATGCGCTGCTTGAGGATGATAGCGACTGCAGTCAGCTGCTGGAGCTATATAAAAACGTAGCGATAAAACATGTGTTTAGCCATCCGGATGTTGAGCAGCTGGAATTACAAGGTTACCGGGTGATTAGCGGTCTTCTGGATATCTATGAGCCGCTATTAAAATTATCTCTGGAACAATTCAGCTTATTAGTTGAGAAAGATCGGGTGCGCAGTTTACCTATCGCTTCACGCTTGTTCCAGAAACTCTCAACGCGCCATCGGCTAGCCTATGTTGAAGCAATAAATAAAATCCCCGGCGAGGCTGAAGAATTTCCGGCGATGGAATATTATTATCGCTGCCGTCTGATTCAGGACTATATCAGCGGGATGACGGATTTATATGCATGGGATGAATATCGCCGCTTGATGGCGGTAGAATAAGTACAGGTTTTGTAAAGATGGACAATAAATTTTTACTTTTTCCAGTATCTTAATTCCGGAACTTAGCGCGATAAAATGACTCTGATAGTCACATACATAGCAATTTGCGTTATCAAAAATAGAGATTGAGACATCATGAAAAAAACCACGTTAGCAATGAGTGCACTGGCTCTGAGTTTAGGTCTGGCGTTATCCCCGCTCTCTGCGAGCGCGGCAGAAACGTCCTCTTCGGCCTCAAGTACGCAGCAAATGCCAAGTCTGGCTCCGATGCTGGAAAAGGTCATGCCATCGGTTGTCAGCATCAACGTTGAGGGCAGCACCACCGTTAATACGCCGCGGATGCCGCGTAACTTCCAGCAGTTCTTCGGTGATAACTCGCCGTTCTGCCAGGATGGTTCCCCGTTCCAGAGCTCTCCGTTCTGTCAGGGCGGTGGGCAAGGCGGCGGTGCGCCGGGTGACGGCGCTCAGCAGCAGAAATTTATGGCGCTGGGTTCCGGGGTCATTATTGACGCCGCTAAAGGTTATGTTGTGACCAACAACCACGTGGTGGATAACGCCACGACGATCAAAGTACAGCTGAGCGATGGCCGTAAGTTTGACGCGAAAGTGGTCGGCAAAGATCCGCGTTCCGATATTGCCCTGATTCAGATTCAGGATCCGAAAAACCTGACGGCGATTAAGCTGGCGGACTCTGATGCCCTGCGCGTCGGTGATTATACCGTGGCGATCGGTAACCCGTTCGGCCTTGGGGAAACCGTCACCTCGGGGATTGTCTCCGCGCTTGGCCGTAGCGGCCTGAACGTAGAAAACTACGAAAACTTTATCCAGACCGATGCGGCGATCAACCGCGGTAACTCCGGCGGCGCGCTGGTCAATCTGAACGGTGAACTGATCGGTATTAATACCGCGATCCTCGCCCCGGACGGCGGCAACATCGGGATCGGTTTTGCCATCCCGAGCAACATGGTGAAAAACCTGACCGAGCAGATGGTTCAATACGGCCAGGTGAAACGCGGTGAGCTGGGCATCATGGGGACCGAGCTGAACTCCGAACTGGCGAAAGCGATGAAGGTTGACGCACAGCGCGGCGCCTTCGTGAGCCAGGTGATGCCGGGTTCGGCGGCGGCGAAAGCGGGTATCAAAGCCGGTGACGTGATCACCTCGCTGAACGGCAAACCGATCAGCAGCTTTGCCGCACTGCGTGCGCAGGTTGGTACGATGCCTATCGGCAGTAAAGTCCAGCTGGGCCTGGTGCGTGATGGTAAACCGGTGAATGTCACCGTCGAACTGCAGCAGAGCAACCAGACTCAGGTTGACTCCAGCACCATCTTCAACGGCATTGAAGGTGCTGAGATGAGTAATAAAGGCCAGGATAAAGGCGTTACGGTCAACAATGTGAAAGCGGGGACTCCGGCGGCGCAAATCGGTCTGAAAAAAGGCGACGTCATTGTGGGGGCTAACCAGCAGCCGGTGAAAAACATTGCCGATCTGCGCAAAATCTTTGATGCGAAACCGTCGGTGCTGGCGTTGAATATCCAGCGTGGTGATAGCACCATCTACCTGCTGATGCAGTAATCTCCGACGGCTAAACCAGCCCCTTCTCCTCGCGGAGGGAAGGGGCTTTTTTTGATCCTGATTTCGGTTCTGTGATTCCCCCCACAACTCCATACTTCTCTGCGTTCCTTTGTGCATATGCACAATGCGACGTGCGCGTAACTCTTTTATGCTGGTGCCCTGTTCACGGGAGGGTTACATGGCTGGCTGGCATCTTGATACCAAAATGGCGCAGGATATCGTTGCGCGTACGATGCGCATCATTGATACCAATATCAACGTAATGGACGCCCGTGGGCGCATTATCGGCAGCGGCGACCGCGAGCGAATTGGTGAATTGCACGAAGGGGCGCTGCTGGTGCTCTCCCAGGGGCGGGTCGTGGATATCGACGATGCGGTCGCTCGCCATCTGCATGGCGTACGCCAGGGGATCAACCTGCCATTGCGGCTGGAGGGGGAGATCGTCGGCGTTATTGGCCTGACCGGTGAACCCGAAACGCTGCGTAAATATGGCGAGCTGGTGTGCATGACCGCCGAGATGATGCTGGAGCAGTCGCGATTGATGCATCTTCTGGCGCAGGATAGCCGCCTGCGTGAAGAGCTGGTGATGAACCTGATTCAGACGGAAGAGAATACGCCGGCGCTCACCGAGTGGGCGCAGCGGCTGGGGATCGATCTCAATCAGCCACGCGTTGTCGCCATGATTGAAGTCGATAGCGGCCAGCTTGGCGTGGACAGCGCCATGGCCGAGCTACAGCAGCTGCAGACCGCCCTGACCACGCCGGATCGCAACAATTTGGTGGCGATTGTCTCTCTGACCGAGATGGTGGCCCTCAAGCCCGCCCTGAACGCGTTTGGCCGCTGGGACGCGGAGGATCACTGCAAAAGGGTCGATCAGCTGATCGCCCGTATGAAAGAAAACGGCCAGCTGCGCTTTCGGGTGGCGCTGGGTAACTTTTTTACCGGCCCAGGGAGCATCGCCCGTTCGTACCGCACCGCGCGCACCACCATGATGGTCGGTAAGCAGCGGATGCCGGAGAGCCGTAGCTATTTTTATCAGGATTTGATGCTGCCGGTACTGCTCGATAGCCTGCGCGGCGGCTGGCAGGCCAATGAGCTGGCCCGTCCGCTGGTCAGGCTAAAGGCGATGGATAATAACGGTCTGCTGCGACGGACGCTGCAGGCGTGGTTTCGCCATAACGTGCAGCCGCTGGCGACGTCGAAGGCGCTGTTTATTCATCGTAATACGCTGGAGTATCGCCTGAATCGTATTTCAGAACTGACGGGGCTGAACCTCGGGAACTTTGATGACCGCCTGCTGCTGTATATCTCGTTGCAACTCGATGAGCAGCGGTAGACGATAATCCCGGATGACGGCACGCGCGCTTGATCCGGGCTATCGTCGGTGTTGCCCCGGCCGGCATCGCGCCTGCGGGGAGAAAACAGACTTATTTATTGCGCGTCAGTTTTTCCAGATCGGCTTCGATTTCACTGATCTTATGGGTGACGACGCTTTCCAGATGGCGCAGATCGTCAAGGATCTTGCGTTTAAGATCGACTTCGGTGCGATCGCGCTGGCAGATCTGGTCCAGTTCATCGATCACATAGCGCAGATTCGGGCTAATTTCCTGGACTTCTTTATATCCCTGACCGACGCCGTCAGCGACTACGGTCTTGCGCTGGCGTGGATATTTAAACTTGACGCTTTTGGCGAAAAACTCGCCTTTGTCCTTCTGAAAATAGATTTTCAGGATGTCGTTGTTAGCTTCCTGGCGCAGGCTATAGCGATCGATTTCATCAGGATTGGTAATGCCAAGACTTTTCAGATTATCGTACATAACGGTACCTTTGATATCATCATAACCTTTGAATAATTAACGAAAAGATCCATTTCCGCCAGCGTCAGATACAAAAAAAGCGGGATATCTCCCGCTTTTTATTCTGCTTAGTCGATGGTACGCAGCAGTTCGTTAATGCCGACTTTGCCGCGAGTTTTCGCATCCACTTTCTTCACGATGACCGCGCAGTACAGGCTATACGTGCCATCTTTCGACGGCAGGTTGCCGGAAACCACCACCGAGCCCGCCGGAACGCGGCCGTAGTGGACTTCGCCGGTTTCGCGATCGTAAATTTTGGTGCTTTGGCCGATGTACACGCCCATGGAGATAACCGCGCCTTCTTCGACGATAACGCCTTCAACGATTTCTGAACGCGCGCCGATGAAGCAGTTATCTTCGATGATGGTCGGGTTAGCCTGCAGCGGCTCCAGTACGCCACCGATGCCGACGCCGCCGGACAGGTGCACGTTTTTTCCGATCTGCGCGCAGGAACCGACGGTCGCCCAGGTATCAACCATGGTACCTTCGTCAACGAAGGCGCCGATGTTGACATAAGATGGCATCAGCACGGTGTTGCGGGCAATAAACGCGCCCTGACGCACCGCGGCCGGTGGAACCACGCGGAAGCCTTCTTTCTGGAAACGCGCTTCATCATAGTCCGCGAATTTCATCGGCACTTTATCGAAGTAGCGGCTTTCCGCACCGTCGATAACCTGGTTATCGTTAATACGGAAAGAGAGCAGAACCGCTTTCTTCAGCCATTGATGGGTGACCCACTGGCCATCGATCTTTTCAGCGACACGCAGCGCGCCGGAATCAAGCAGAGAAATCACCTGGTTAACCGCTTCGCGGGTTACGGTATCCACATTTGCCGGCGTGATGTCGGCGCGACGCTCAAAAGCGGACTCAATAACATTCTGTAATTGCTGCATTGTTTACTCTTTCTCTTTACACATAAAAGTTCGTTACCCTTTATCGTTTGGATTGAGGGCCTCTGTCAACCGTTGTTGTACTTCTTGTTGCAGCTCATTATTAAGCGCACGCCGGTCCGCCGTCGCGATTATAAATAAATCTTCTACTCGCTCCCCAATTGTCGTAATTCTCGCCCCGTGGAGCGAAATATTGAGGTCGGCGAACACCTGACCCACGCGAGCCAGCAGGCCCGGTTGATCGAGGGCAATCAGCTCAAGAAACGATTTTCTGTCGGTGTGCGTCGGCAGGAAATTGACCTCGGTGACAACGGAAAAATGGCGCAGTTTTGCCGCCTGGCGACGCGGAGCCGGCGGCTCCCAGCTGCGCTGGGTGATAGTCTGCTCCAGACCGTTACGGATCATCTCATGGCGATCGGCGGAGAGCGGACTGCCGTCCGGTTCCAGCACAATAAAGGTGTCCATCGCCATGCCGTCGCGGGTGGTAAAAATCTGGGCATCGTGGACGCTGAGGTTGCGCCGATCCAGCTCACCGCAGACGGCGGCAAACAGGTAAGGCCGGTCCGGGCTCCAGATAAAGATCTCGGTCCCGCCGCGCGTGGCCTGCGAGCTGAGCAGGATCATCGGTTTGCTCAGGTCGTGTTTGAGTAAATTGCGGGCGTGCCAGGCGAGCTGATTGGGCGTATGGCGCACGAAGTAGTTGGCGCGGCAGCGGTTCCAGATCTGATGCAGCGCCTCTTCGTTAATATTCTCCATCCGCAGCAGCGCCAGCGCCTGCAGCTGATGATGACGCACCCGTTCGCGCATATCGGGGGTACTCTGCATACCGCGACGCAGCTGTTTTTCGGTAGCGAAATAGAGCTCGCGCAGCAGACTCTGCTTCCAGCTGTTCCACAGCGTTTCGTTGGTCGCGCAGATGTCGGCCACCGTCAGGCACACCAGATAGCGCAGGCGATTTTCCGTCTGCACTTCTTCCGCGAACTGTTTAATGACCTCAGGATCCTGAATATCACGGCGCTGGGCGGTGACGGACATCAGCAGATGATGGCGTACCAGCCAGGCGACCAGCTGGGTTTCGCGTGAGTTAAGGCCGTGCAGCTCGGCGAATTTCAGCACATCCTGGGCGCCGAGGACCGAGTGATCGCCGCCGCGACCTTTGGCGATGTCATGAAACAGGGCGGCAATCAGGATTAACTCCGGATGCGTCAGGCGTGGCCACAGCTCGACGCACAGCGGATGGCGGCTGCGGGTCTCTTCTTTGGCGAAGCTTTCCAGCTTCAGCAGCACGCGAATCGTATGTTCATCGACCGTATAGGCATGAAAGAGGTCAAACTGCATCTGGCCGACGATATGCGACCACTGTGGCATATAGGCCCACAAAACGCTGTGGCGATGCATCGGCAGCAGGCCGCGGCTCACCGCGCCCTGGTGGCGCAGCATGCTGAGAAAAATCGCGCGCGCTTCCGGGATATAGCATAGCGGCTGTGTCAGATGGCGGCGCGCGTGGCGCAAATGGCGCAGCGTCGTGGAGTAGATCCCGGTGATGTTGCTGTTACGCACCATAATATAGAACATACGCAGGATCGCCTGCGGTTCACGGATAAACAGCGTATCGTCACGCAGATCGATTAGCGTGCCGCGTAGCTGAAAATCATCATCAATGGGCCGCGGCTTTTCATCTTCGGTGAGGGCAAGAATGGCTTCATCAAACAGCTGGAGCAGCATGTGGTTCAGCTCGCTCACCCGGCGGGTGACGCGGAAGAAATCCTTCATCATATGCTCGATAGGCTGGTTGCCTTCACCCTCATAGCCTAAGCGACGGGCGACGCTGAGCTGGCGGTCGAACAGCAGACGGTTGTCGTAACGCGTCAGCTCCAGATGCAGAGCAAAGCGGATCCGCCAGAGCTGGTGCAGACATTCGTTGAGCTCGTTGCGCTCGGCTTCGGTGAGAAAACCGAAGCCGACCATTTCATCCATTGAGGTGGCGCCGAAGTGGCGGCGGGCTACCCACTGCAGGGTGTGGATATCGCGTAGGCCACCGGGGCTGCTTTTCACATCCGGCTCGAGGTTATAGCTGGTGCCGTGATAGCGCTGGTGGCGGACCTGTTGCTCTTCCACCTTAGCGGCAAAGAACTTCTCCGAGGGCCAGAAACCATCGCTGAAAATATGTTTTTGCAGCTCAAGGAATAGCGCGACATCGCCAATCAGCAGGCGTGATTCAATCAGGTTCGTGGCGACGCTCAGGTCGGATAGCCCTTCCAGCAGGCACTCTTCCAGCGTTCGCACGCTGTGGCCAACCTCAAGCTTGATGTCCCACAGCAGGGTCAGCAGTTCGCCGACTTTCTGCGCCTGCTCATCGGAGAGCTTCTTGCGGCTGAGGATCAGCAGGTCGACGTCGGAGAGCGGGTGTAACTCGCCGCGACCGTATCCGCCGACCGCGACCAGCGCCAGATCGCCGACTGCGCCAAAGCCGTAATCAATCCACAGACGCTGGAGCAGCTGGTCGATAAATTCGGTACGCGCTTCGATCAGCGCCTCGGCAGTCATACCGCTATCGAACGCTTCACCCAGCCAGCGCTGGAAGATATCAAGATGTGCCTTAATGGTGGCACAGTTCAGGTCACCCTGCGGCCAGCTACCTGGGTTATCAGGCTGGACGGAGAGGCCAGGGGAGACAGCGTCAGGTAAAGAGTTGCTCATCGCGTCACCATAAGAAAAAACTATCACCCATAAAAAAGCCGGCGGGCGCCGGCTTTTCGTTATGCTTCGTGCGAGATTATCGCCGGGATGGTGTCATCCTTGCGTAGCGTCAGAATTTCGCAGCCGTTATCTGTCACCACAATAGTATGCTCGTACTGCGCAGACAAGCTCCGGTCTTTGGTTTTCACCGTCCAGCCGTCTTTCATGCTGCGGATCTCTTTCCTGCCCGCATTGACCATCGGCTCGATGGTGAAGGTCATGCCCGGCTTGAGCACCACGTTGGTTTCCGGGGAGTCGTAGTGCAGCACCTGCGGCTCTTCATGGAAGCCGCGGCCGATGCCGTGGCCGCAGTATTCACGCACGACGGAGAAACCTTCCGCTTCCACGAATTTCTGAATCGCCGCGCCGATCGCGCGCAGGTTGATACCCGGCTTAACCATCTTCAGGGCCAGATACAGGCTTTCCTGCGTGATGCGGCACAGACGCTCGCCGAGGATCGTCGGTTTGCCGACGATAAACATCTTCGAGGTATCGCCGTGGAAATCATCTTTAATGACCGTAACATCAATGTTGACGATGTCGCCGTCTTTCAGCAGTTTTTCATCGTCAGGGATACCGTGACAGACGACTTCATTAATAGAGATGCACACGGATTTTGGAAAACCGTGGTAACCGAGGCAGGCGGAGACCGCTTTCTGCTCGTTAACGATATAGTCGTTGCAGATACGGTCCAGTTCGCCGGTGCTGACGCCCGGTTTAACGTAGGGTTCGATCATTTCCAGCACTTCGGCGGCCAGGCGGCCGGCAACGCGCATTTTTTCGATGTCTTCAGATGTTTTGATAGATATAGCCATGGAATGTGTCCATCTGTGTCGATTTTTTCGACAATAATAAGAGTCAGTCCTGTCAATGTTAACAGTCCGGGTGACCTGCTGCCAAATTGAGAATCATTAAGCGCACTCAGCGTCAACAAGAGTTGGTTTCTGATCCTGTTTTGTGGTATAAAGCGCGCCGGACTTCCGTTCCATTTCGTACTACACAGGATGGACTGAAGCGACAAATCTCACTTTGTGTAAATAACACACACGTATCGGCACATATTCCGGGGTGCCCTTTGGGGTCGGTAATATGGGATACGTGGAGGCATAACCCCAACTTTATCTATAGAGGTTTTAAACATGGCAACTGTTTCCATGCGCGACATGCTCAAGGCTGGTGTTCACTTTGGTCACCAGACCCGTTACTGGAACCCGAAAATGAAGCCTTTCATCTTCGGCGCGCGTAACAAAGTTCACATCATCAACCTTGAGAAAACTGTACCGATGTTCAACGAAGCTCTGGCTGAACTGAACAAGATCTCTGCTCGTAAAGGTAAAATCCTTTTCGTTGGTACGAAACGCGCTGCAAGCGAAGCGGTAAAAGAAGCTGCTAACAGCTGCGACCAGTTCTTCGTGAACCATCGCTGGTTGGGCGGTATGCTGACTAACTGGAAAACCGTTCGTCAGTCCATCAAACGTCTGAAAGACCTGGAAACTCAGTCCCAGGACGGTACTTTCGAGAAGCTGACCAAGAAAGAAGCGCTGATGCGCACTCGTGAGCTGGACAAGCTGGAAAACAGCCTGGGCGGTATCAAAGACATGGGCGGCCTGCCGGACGCACTGTTCGTTATCGACGCTGACCACGAGCACATCGCTATCAAAGAAGCAAACAACCTGGGTATCCCGGTATTTGCTATCGTTGATACTAACTCCGATCCGGACGGCGTAGACTTCGTTATCCCGGGTAACGACGACGCAATCCGCGCTGTTAGCCTGTACCTGGGCGCTGTAGCGGCAACCGTGCGTGAAGGTCGTTCTCAGGATCTGGCTTCTCAGGCGGAAGAAAGCTTCGTAGAAGCTGAATAATAAGGTCTAGCCCTTATTTAGTACCGTGTATAAATAGGGGCCTATATTTGGCCCCTTTTTCACTTTTAAACCTGTTTGGTTCTTTGAACCGGGCAGGTCATCTCTCCCGAGGATTAAAGAATGGCTGAAATTACCGCATCCCTGGTAAAAGAGCTGCGCGAACGTACTGGCGCAGGCATGATGGATTGCAAAAAAGCGCTGACTGAAGCGAACGGCGACATCGAGCTGGCAATCGAAAACATGCGTAAATCCGGCGCGATCAAAGCGGCGAAAAAAGCAGGCAACGTTGCTGCTGACGGCGTGATCATCACCAAAATCGACGGCACCTACGGCATCATTCTGGAAGTTAACTGCCAGACTGACTTCGTCGCGAAAGACGGCGGTTTCCAGGCATTTGCTAACAAAGTTCTGGACGCAGCGGTTGCTGGCAAAATCACCGATGTTGAGGTGCTGAAGGCACAGTTCGAAGAAGAGCGTGTTGCGCTGGTTGCGAAAATCGGTGAGAACATCAACATCCGTCGCGTTGCTGCCCTGGAAGGCGAAGTTCTGGGTTCTTACCAGCACGGCGCACGTATCGGCGTTCTGGTTGCGGCTAAAGGCGCGGATCAGGAACTGGTTAAACAGCTGGCAATGCACATCGCTGCAAGCAAGCCGGAATTCGTTAAGCCGGAAGACGTTTCTGCTGAAGTCGTAGAGAAAGAGTACCAGGTTCAGCTGGACATCGCGATGCAGTCCGGTAAGCCGAAAGAAATCGCAGAGAAAATGGTTGAAGGCCGCATGAAGAAATTCACCGGCGAAGTTTCTCTGACTGGTCAGCCTTTCGTTATGGACCCGAGCAAATCTGTTGCTCAGCTGCTGAAAGAGCACAACGCCGACGTGACTGGCTTCATTCGCTTTGAAGTGGGCGAAGGCATCGAGAAAGTTGAGACTGACTTTGCAGCCGAAGTTGCTGCGATGTCCAAGCAGTCTTAATTTTTAAAAGGAGCCGCCTGAGGGCGGCTTCTTTTTGTGCCCATTTTGTAAATTCAGCCAACTGCTTATAGTGGCGGCGCTGAAAAGCGACATACAATGTCGCCAGTATTCATTCATCTCACTCGTTGACAGTCTCAGGAAAGAAACATGGCTACCAATGCAAAACCCGTCTACAAACGTATTCTGCTTAAGTTAAGTGGCGAAGCTCTGCAGGGTTCGGAAGGCTTCGGTATTGATGCAAGCATACTTGACCGTATGGCTCAGGAAATCAAAGAACTGGTTGAACTGGGTATTCAGGTTGGCGTAGTGATTGGTGGCGGTAACCTGTTCCG
>NZ_JBJDNH010000005.1:0-154178 GCF_044900465.1 Klebsiella sp. NPDC088457
GAATATGTAGCTGCAAAAACAGCCAGCTCAAGCTCAGTTATCGGCATTGCAGCCAGGTTAAGAGTACTCGCAAGCTGATGTGATAAGATAAGCGAATGAGCCATTAATGGCCGTTTATCGAAAGGAAGATGTCAATGCGCAATTTGGTTAAATATGTCGGTATTGGCCTGCTGGTTATGGGGCTTGCGGCCTGTGATAACAGCGATTCAAAAGCGCCAACCGAAGGGGCGGCGGCGGAAAGCAACGCCAGCGGGCAGACGATCGAGCTGCTGGATGGCAAGCTGAGCTTCTCCCTGCCGGCCGGGATGACCGACCAGAGCGGCAAGCTGGGCACCCAGGCCAACAACATGCACGTCTACTCCGACGTCACCGGGCAGAAAGCGGTGATCGTGATCGTCGGCGACAGCACCAACGAAGAGTTAAGCGTGCTGGCTCAGCGCCTGGAAGATCAGCAGCGCAGCCGCGATCCGCAGCTGCAGGTCGTGACCAATAAATCCATTGAGATCAAAGGCCACACGCTACAACAGCTGGACAGTATTATCTCCGCCAAGGGTCAGACCGCCTGGTCTTCGGTTATTCTCGGCAAGATTGACGATAAGCTGTTGACCCTGCAGATCACCCTGCCGGCAGACAACCAGCAGCAGGCGCAAACTGCGGCGGAAAATATTATCAACACCCTCGTCATCCAGTAATTACTGGCCTGACGTCGCGGCCTCCGGCGCCACCGCCGGGGGCCGTTTTTTTAAGCGCCAGCCCAATAAGAACGCTACGGCCGCCAGCCCCGCCGCCGCCAGATAAATCGTCGATATTCCCGCCCACGCCATCAGCAGCCCGGCTAACGGACCGCTCAGCCCTAAAGAGAGATCCATAAAAACCGTATAGGTGGCCAGCGCCGACCCCTGGTTCTGCTGCGGCACCGCCTTCACCGCCACCACCCCCAGCGCCGGGAAAACCAGCGAAAAGCCGGCTCCCGCTAAAAACGTGCCGGCTTTCGCCATCAGCGAGCTCTCTGCCAGCCCCACCAGCAATAAGCCGACAATCTCAACGCTAAAGCACAGCAGCGCCACGTTCAGCCCCCCAGACGCTGAATCGCGTTGGGGAACAATAGCCGCGTGCCGACAAACGCACAGCTGAACAACGTCAGGGCGAACGCCGCGCCGTCCCAGCCTTTAGCGGCGTAAAATAGCGTAATAAAGGTGGCGATCGCGCCAAATCCGGCGGAAGCCAGCGCCAGCGCCATACCATAGAGCCAGACCCGGCCCAGCACCGCCCGAAACGACATGGCCTTCCCCTTCGCCGCCTTCACCGCCGCCCTCGGCAGCGCGCAGCAGATAGCCGCCAGCGCGACCGCCATAATCGTCAACGCCAGGCCATGCAGGCCAACGAGGGTGTAACACAGCACCCCGAGCGGCGCCCCCATCGCCATCGCCCCGTAGGTGACGATGCCGTTCCACGAAATCACCCGCCCGATATGTAACGATCCCACCACTCCCACGCCCCACAGGGTTGAACCGGTGCCGGCAAAACTTTGCCCGATACCGAGGATCACGCGGCCAAGGCACAACAGCGCCAGGCTCAGCGTCGGCCAACCGCTCCCGCTCGCCGCCAGGAGATAACTCAGGCCGCTGAGAAAACAGCCGCACAGCCCGAACACAACAATCTTTTTGGGCCCGAGGAGATCGGCATAGCGCCCGGCATGGGGGCGACTGAGAAGGGTCGCAAAATATTGCAGACTGATCACCAGACCGGCCCAGAACGCGCTGAATCCCATCACATCATGAACATACCCGGGCAGCACCGCCAACGGCAGGCCGATCGTCAGGTAGCTGGCAAAATTAAACATCACAACAGAGACAATCCGCAGATTGAGGCGCAATCCATTCAGCGCCGGTGCGTCAACGGGTTCGGGCATCGGGTCCACCAGATTTTTACCACAAGGTTTCACTATTACCATGTCGCCCGCCCAAAAGCAGCACGCGGCGTGGAAATTCCCGCTTCGGCGGGCCGCGCGGTCGCCCTCAGCCTAAGGCGCCGGTTCCGCACGCGGCAATAATAACCCTGCGATATATGATGATTGACTTTCTTTTTCGCCTGGCTACGGCGTGAATGATTTTTTGTATAGCCCTCAATAAGGCGCCAGGAGAGAGAGCAATTCGCCAGGTACGAATTTGAACCGCTGAAGGCGGTCCCCGGCGAGCGACAGGGATGTCCTTACCCTTCCCCTGGAGCACCGCCCCCCACAGACAACGTGAAGTATGGCGGGGATATATTTAAATACCGCCAACGATATGGCTGAATATCCCCGCGAATTAACTGTCTGGCGAATAATAATGTTGATTGTATAAATTTTGTGAATTCCCGTTACGTCGTTAAAATTCAACTTCATAACACCATGGTTCATCACTCATTGCTGCTGGTGGCCTCGCTCGCTATCCTTTATGATAAAAACCGTCCCACCTTGCGATAACACGGAAATCCACACGGGATATTTATCCGGGACGCTCTTGTGGCTGATATTCATTTTAAGGTCATCTATTTCATTGTATTACCGGTAATTTGACAGGGAGTATTCATGAAAAAATATGTGCAGTGGTTTGCCGCTATTGCGGTGGTGGGTACGTTGGCGGGCTGTGCGCGCACCGCGCCGGTTGAGCAGATTCAGACCACCGTCAGCGCTGGCCATAGCGATGCTCAGGTGAAGCAGGCCATTCTGCGGGCCGGGGTGCAGCGCCAGTGGATCATGTCGGAAACCGCCCCTGGCACGATCGCCGCGCGGCAGCAGGCGCGTGACCATGTCGCTGAGGTCCGTATTAATTACTCCGCCACCGGTTATTCTATTCACTACGTCAGCAGCAGCAATCTGATGGCGTCCGATGGGAAAATCCATAAAAACTATAACCGCTGGGTCCACAACCTGGATAAAGATATTCAGGTAAATCTGGCCGCGGGTTCGAGCCTGTAATCGCCCCCGTCGCAGCAATCTATCGTTGCTTCAGGGGTTGGCGCGCCAATGCTTACCCCTGAAGAGGAATAGGGTCAGAGACTATTCTGCTGCGATACTGGATTCGGCATTATCCTATGTATTCATTTGCCGCCCGGTACAATATGTGGCGGAAATGTCGAAGACGGGCCATCAATCTGTTAACGACGGGATGGAATATCTCTGTCAGACGCTGATATTTGCCATAATAAATTGCACTGACGGGCGAAAATATCGAAAATACGCCCGGATCTCGCCCCATAAATTGTCATGCGGTGACTACGCTTGCCCGATATGTCCTCAAGCCAATCCTGAGGGCGGATATCCGGTCGGCAAAAAAACGGAACGCTAAACAATCCAGGTCGGTAACGCGCCGTTCGTTGAGGCGTTAGCCATACTGTATACGCGGGCCAGAACAAAAATAAAAAGTGACGTTAAAAAACGGCACTCAGATCACCGGCTTATCGCGGATACGCGTTGATGAAATTTGCACTAAACATAGTTGACTGGCAGGGCCGGGCCCCGGGAATGAGCGAAACGACGCAGTGGCAGCAATGGTCACGGCATCCGTACGCCATCGATCCCTCAGCCCCACAGGCAAAACTAACCGAATTACCGATGATGACCGCCAGACGCCTCAGTTCCGGCAGTAAACTCGCCGTCGAGTGCGGGCTGGCCATGCTGCGCCGCCATCATATCGATGCCGTACTGTACACCAGCCGCCATGGCGAACTGGAACGCAATTATCGCATTCTCCACGCTCTGGCGACGCAACAGGCCATCTCCCCGACCGACTTCGCCCTTTCCGTCCATAACTCGGCGGTGGGGAATCTGACGATTGCCGCCCAACGGCCGATCGTTTCCTCTTCGCTTTCGGCCGGGCGGGATACCTTCCAGCAGGGGCTATGTGAAGTCATGTGCCTGCTGCAGGCGGGCTATCAGCGGGTGCTGATGGTGGATTTCGACGGCCACCTGCCCGAGTTTTATCATCCGCAGCTACCGCCGGCGATGCCCATCTGGCCCTACGCGCTGGCGCTGGTGATTGAAGCCGGAGAATCCTGGCGCTGCGCCAGCCACAGCGCTAGCCCATGTGCCGAAACAGAACTTCCGCAGAGCTTATTATTTTTACAACACTATTTGCGGGACCGCCCCGCCTTCACCCTCCCCGGCGAACGCGTACAGTGGCAATGGAGTCGCGCATGAAGCGTCTGAACCGGGTCTGGCGGGGAGCCATGACCGGCGTCTGTTTCGCCCTGTTTGGTCTTGGCGGGCTGCTGCTGTCCCTCATCTGGTTTAACCTGCTGCTGGTGGTGGTCAGGAATAAAACCCGTCGTCGTCGCCTGGCGCGCCGCAGCATTGCGGCCAGTTTCCGCCTCTTTCTGACGGTGGTGAAAGCCGTCGGCGTGCTGGATTATCGCATTGCAGGCGGCGACATTTTGCGCCAGGAGCGCGGTTGTCTGGTGGTAGCCAATCATCCAAGCCTGATCGACTACGTGATGCTGGCTTCGATCATGCCGGAGACCGATTGTCTGGTAAAAAGCGCGTTGCTGAAAAACCCGTTCGTCAGCGGCGTGATTCGCGCGGCAGATTATTTGATTAACGATCAGGCGGATTCGCTGCTGCCCGCCAGCCGGCAGCGGCTACAGCAGGGCGATACCATTTTAATTTTCCCCGAAGGGACGCGTACCCGCCCCGGCGAAACCATGACCCTGCAGCGCGGCGCGGCCAATATTGCCGTACGCTGCGCCAGCGATTTACGCGTTGTGACGATCCGCTGCACCGAGCATATGCTCGGCAAGCAGTGCAGATGGTACGATGCGCCGCCGACAAAACCGCTGTTTACCATTGAGGTACGCGATCGGGTACAAATCGACTCATTTTACGATGCCCGCTCGCAGGAGCCGTCGCTGGCGGCAAGAGAGTTAAATCGGCATCTTTTGCTTCAATTACAAACAGGTACTACGCCTACTTCAGGAATTAATGATGCAAGCGCTCTATCTTGAAATTAAAAATCTGATCATAACTACGCTGAATCTCGAAGAACTGTCGGCTGACGACATTGACTCCGATGCGGCACTCTTTGGCGATGGCCTGGGTCTGGATTCCATTGACGCCCTGGAGCTGGGGCTGGCGGTGAAGAACCGGTATGGCGTGGTGCTCTCCGCCGAAAGCGACGAGATGCGCCAGCACTTCTTCTCCGTTGCCACCCTGGCCGCTTTCATCCACGCCCAACGTACCTGAGGCAAGCCCTATGACTCAATCACCCGATATTTATGCAGAAGTCTCGGCACTTCTGGTCAAGCTGTTTGAAATCGACCCGCAGGATATCAAGCCGGAAGCGCGCCTGTATGAAGACCTTGAGCTCGATAGCATTGATGCTGTCGATATGATCGTCCATCTGCAAAAGAAAACCAGCAAGAAGATCAAGGCGGAAGAGTTTAAAGCCGTGCGCACCGTGCAGGATGTGGTTGATGCGCTCGAACGCCTGTCCCGGGAAGGCTGAGCCGCATGTCGGGGGGGCTCTCACGCAAGGGCATACCGCTGCTGACGAGCCTGCTCCTGCTGGCCTGGCCATGTGTCATCTGGCTGGGCCTCGCGCATAACAGCCTGCACTGGCTGCTTCCATTAATGGCGCTGCTGCTGTGTTTACGCCTGCGTCAAACCCGGCGCCAGGCGGGCCCGCTGCGCGTCGTCACCCAGTTGGCGGCGCTGGCGGGGATCGTCCTGTGCGTGGCCAGCGCGCTGCTGAAAACGCACCAGCTGCTGCTGTTTTACCCGGTAGCGGTGAACGCCGTCATGCTCGCCGTGTTCGGCGGTTCGCTGTGGTCAGCCATGCCGCTGGTGGAACGCCTGGCCCGCTTACAGGAGCCTCACCTTCCCGCCGCCGCCGTGCGCTATACCCGCCGGGTCACGCAGGTCTGGAGCCTGTTTTTTATCGCCAATGGCAGTATCGCCCTCTGTACGGCGCTGTATGGCGATATGGCGCTCTGGACCGCGTGGAACGGCATGATTGCCTATCTGCTGATCGGCGCGCTGATGGCCGGAGAGTGGCTGGTACGCCGGCGGATGATTAAGCGAGAATCCTCATGACCTTGCCTCTTTCTATGGCCCGCTGGCTGAATGCTCCCCGCCCGGCCGACACCCTGGTGGCCTGGCGGGACGATCGGGTCTGGACATTAGGCCATTTGCGCGATGACGTCGCGCGCTGGGCGGAACAGCTGCTGCAGCACCCGGGGCAACGCTGGGCGCTCTGTTTTGACGACAGCTATCTGTTTCTGGTCGCGCTGCTGGCCACGCTGCATGCCCATAAAACGCCGGTGATCCCGGGGCATAACCGACTCTCCCTGCTGGAGGAGCAGCGCGCGCTGTTCGACGGCGTGCTCAGCGACACGCCTCTTGGCTGGAGCGGCCCGGCATGGGTCATCAGCAGCGCCCGGCGCTCTCCGCCGCAGGCCGTCGCCTGGCGCGAGCTGGCCGATGACGCCTGCATTGAGCTTTTCACCTCGGGTTCGACGGGGCAACCGAAGCGGATTAGCAAATCGTTAGCCTGCCTCGACCGCGAGGCAGCGCTGCTGGCCACGCGTTTTGCCGCCCGGCTGGAAAGCTGCCGTATTGTCGCCTCGGTGGTGCCGCAACATCTCTACGGATTGACCTTTCGCATCATCCTGCCGATGGCGCTCAGCCTGCCGCTGCACGCGGCCATGCTGCATTATGCCGAGCAGCTCAGCGCGCTGAATCCCCGGCACCGCTATGCGTTTATCAGTAGCCCGGCCTTCCTGAAGCGCCTTGACCCCCGGCTGATCCCGCCGCCGGTAGCGGCCGTCTTCTCTGCGGGCGGACTGCTGCCCTGGGAGAATGTCACCCAGGCGGCCGGGTGGCTTAAATGCTGGCCGGATGAGATCTACGGCAGTACCGAAACCGGCGTCCTTGCCTGGCGCTGCCGCGAACAGGAGCACGGCGCCTGGCAGCCTTTCCCCGGCGTCAGGTTCATTGCGCAAGGCCCGAAAATTCGCGTATTTTCGCCGCTGATCGCCGATCGAGACGGCCTGTTACTCGACGATACCCTGCAATTCACCGAAGATGGGCAGTTTCGCCTGATCGGGCGTCAGGGACGGGTGGTAAAAATTGAAGAAAAGCGGGTTTCGCTCAGCGAGATCGAGCGGCGCCTGCTGGAGCTGGAAGGCATTTGCGAGGCGGCGGCTATCCCCGTCAGCCACGCTGGCCGCCAGGGCGTCGGCGTCCTGCTGGTGCTGGATGAAAGTACCCGTCAGGAGTGGCACTCCGCGGGCAGAGCCCTTGAGCAAAGGTGGCGGCAGGCGCTACGCCCCACGCTGGAGCCGGTCGCCATCCCTCGCTACTGGCGGATTATCGACGAAATTCCGGTTAACAGCATGAATAAGCGTGTCTATGCGCAATTACAGGAGCTGTTTCATGAAACCCCATGAAATTGAACGTCATCAGGCCCAGCAGCAGAGTGAAGTGGTTCTCCATCTCGACCCCAACCTTTTCTGGTTCAGCGGCCACTTTGCCGTACAGCCGCTGCTGCCCGGCGTAGCCCAGCTGGACTGGGTGATGCATTATGCCACCACGCTGCTGGCGCCAGGCTGGCGGTTCCACAGCATTCAGAACGTCAAATTTCAGGCGCCGCTGCTGCCGGATGCTACCGTCACGCTCACCCTGAACTGGCAGGAGGCGCGCCAAATCCTCACCTTCAGCTATCAGCGCCACGACGGCGAAGCGCGACATACCGCCAGCAGCGGGAAGATCCGATTATGTCGCTAACCTTCACCCCCTGCGTGGTGATCCCCTGCTACAACCACGGCGCGATGATGTCTCAGGTGCTTGCCCGGCTGCAGCCGTTCCACCTGCCCTGTATCGTGGTGGACGACGGCAGTGACGAAGCCACCCGGCAGGTGCTGGAGCAACTGGCGATGCGGAAACCGAATCTGACGCTGATTCGGCTGGCGAACAATGCCGGTAAAGGCACGGCGGTAATCCGCGGCCTGCAGGCGGCGGCCGAAGCCGGGTATAGCCACGCCGTGCAGGTCGATGCCGACGGGCAGCACGCCATCGAAGATATTCCGCAGCTGCTGGCGCTGGCGCAGGCCCATCCGAGAGGGCTGATCTCCGGGCGGCCGATTTACGATGACTCTATTCCCCGCTCGCGCCTGTATGGCCGCTGGATAACCCACGTCTGGGTGTGGATTGAAACGCTCTCGCTCCAGCTCAAAGACAGCATGTGCGGCTTTCGCGTGTACCCGATTGCGCCAACCCTACAGCTGGCGCAGCGCGTGGCGCTCGGGAAGCGGATGGATTTCGATACCGAAGTGATGGTGCGCCTCTACTGGCAGGGCCATAACAGCTATTTTGTTGCGACCCGCGTCACCTATCCCGCCGACGGGCTGTCTCATTTTGATGCCCTGAAGGACAACATCCGTATCTCCCGGATGCACACCCGCCTGTTCCTCGGCATGTTGCCGCGTATCCCTGCCCTGCTGTTTCGCCGCGCCGCCCCCCACTGGGCGCAGCAGGAAGAGCTGAAGGGGCTGTGGGGGATGCGCCTGATGCTGCTGGTCTGGCGTCTGCTGGGACGCGGCGCGTTTTCATGGCTGCTCTACCCGGTGGTGGGCGCCTACTGGCTGACGGCGCATCGCGCCCGGCGGGCCTCGCAAAACTGGCTCTCCCGCGTGCGCGATCGGCTTAGCGCCCACCGGCTACCGCTGCCGCCGCGCCTCAACAGCTATCGCCACTTTCTGCGTTTTGGCGAGGCGATGCTCGATAAGATAGCCGGCTGGCGCGGCGAATTGCGTTTCGACCGCGATGTGGTTTTCGCGCCGGGAGCGGAAGAGGCGCTCAGCAACACAACGCCAGGCGGCAAGCTCTTACTGGCCTCCCATCTCGGCGATGTCGAAGCCTGCCGCGCGCTGGCGCAACTGCAGGGCAGCCAGATCATTAACGCGCTGGTGTTTAGCGACAACGCCCGCCGTTTTCAACAGATCATGGCGGAGATGGCCCCGCAGGCCGGGGTAAACCTGATACCGGTAACCGATATCGGCCCGGATACCGCCATCCTGCTGCAAGAGAAGCTGGACCGTAACGAATGGGTAGCCATCGTCGGCGACCGTATTGCCGTGACGCCCCAGCGCGGCGGCGAATGGCGCGTCTGCTGGAGCGAGTTCATGGGGCAGCCCGCGCCGTTCCCGCAGGGTCCGTTTATTCTGGCGTCAATTCTGCGCTGCCCGGTACAGCTGATTTTTGCTCTGCGCCAGCAGGGCAAGCTGCATATTCATTGTGAACCCTTTGCCGACCCGCTGACCTTGCCGCGGGCCGGACGCCAGGCGGCGTTGCAGGAGGCGGTCGACCGCTACGCGCAACGTCTTGAACACTACGCGCTGCAGTCGCCGCTGGACTGGTTCAATTTTTTCGATTTCTGGCAGTTGCCGGATGCCAAAGAGAAGGAGTAAAGGGTGCTTAACGATCCCCGTTTTACTGCCGAGGTAGAGCTGACCGTACCGTTTCACGACGTCGATATGATGGGCGTGGTGTGGCACGGCAACTACTTTCGCTACTTTGAGATCGCCCGCGAGGCGCTGCTCAATCAGTTCAACTATGGCTACCGTCAGATGAAGGAATCCGGCTATCTCTGGCCGGTGGTGGATACCCGGGTGAAGTACCGCGACGTGCTGACTTTTGAACAGCGTTTTCGCGTGCGCGCCCGGATAGAAGAGTACGAAAACCGGCTGCGCATCGGCTATGAGATTTTCGCCGCCGACAGCGGAAAACGCACCACCACCGGCTACACCATCCAGGTGGCGGTGGCGGAGCAAAGCCGCGAGTTGAGCTTCGTCTGCCCGGATATCCTGTTTGAACGTATGGGGGTGAAGCCATGAGAGGGTGGCCCCTGCTGGCGCTCTTGATCAGCCCGCTGGTCAGCGCCCTGACGCTTGATGATCTGCAACAGCGCTTTAGCGAACAACCGACGATCCGCGCCCACTTCGATCAAACCCGTACCATTAAGGATCTGCCGCAGCCGCTGCGATCCCAGGGCCAGATGTTGATCGCCCGCGACCAGGGGCTGCTGTGGGATCAGACCGCGCCGTTCCCGATGCAGCTGCTGCTGGATGATAAACGGATGGTGCAGGCGATCGGCGGCCAGCCGCCGCAAACGATCACCGCCGCCAACAATCCGCAGATGTTCCAGTTCAACCATCTGCTGCGCGCGCTGTTCCAGGCCGACCGGCAGGTGCTGGAGCAGAACTTTCGCGTCGAGTTCGTCGATAAAGGCGAAGGGCGATGGACCCTGCGCCTGACGCCGAAAACCACGCCGCTGGATAAAATCTTCGCCACCATCGACCTGGCCGGCCAGAGCTACCTGGAAAGTATTCAACTCAATGATAAACAAGGCGATCGTACCGATATCGTCCTCTCTCAACATCAACTGACGCCCGCGCAACTGACCGATGACGAACGACAACGATTTGCTGCACCGTAACCGCAGGCGCATCGCGCTGCTCTGGGGAGCGATCTGCCTGCTGATGCTGGGCCTCCTGCTGACGCAGCTGCCCCGGTCGCGCATCAACAGCAGCGTGCTGGCGATGTTACCGCAACAGACGCTCGGAGCCATTCCGCCAGAACTGAACGATGGCTTTGTCCAGCGCCTTGACCGGCAGCTGGTCTGGCTGGTCAGCCCTGGCCAGCAGGCCGATCCTCAGGTGGCGCGCGCATGGCTCAGCCTGCTGCAAAAATCCCACGTCCTGGCCGACGTGAAAGGTCCGATGGATGCCGCCAGCCAGCAGGCCTGGGGAGCGTTTTTCTGGCAGCACCGCAACGGCCTTATCGATGACGCTACCCGCGCGCGCCTGCAAAACGGCGGCGCGGCGCAGGCGCAGTGGGTCCTCTCCCAGCTCTATTCGGCGTTCTCCGGGGTCAGCGGCCAGGAGCTGCAAAACGATCCGCTGATGCTGATGCGCGGGTCGCAGCTGGCGATGGCAAAAAACGGTCAGCATCTGCAGCTCAAAGACGGCTGGCTGGTGGCGCAGGATAAACAGGGAAACAGCTGGTATCTGATCCACGGCGAGCTGGCCGGTTCCTCATTCGATATGCAGCAGACGCACCGCTTAGTCACCACCCTGGCGGCGCTGGAGGGGGAATTAAAAGCACGCTACCCGCAGGCGCAGCTGCTGTCGCGGGGTACGGTATTTTACAGCGACTATGCCAGCCAGCAGGCCAAACGCGATCTCTCCACCCTCGGCGTGGCCACGATACTGGGGGTGATTCTGCTCATCGTTGCGGCCTTCCGCTCGCTTCGTCCGTTGATACTGTGTCTGATCTCCGTCGGTACGGGCGCGCTGGCGGGAACCGTCGCCACGCTGCTGCTGTTCGGCGAACTGCATCTGATGACGCTGGTGATGAGCATGAGTATTATCGGTATCTCCGCTGACTATACGATCTACTATCTGACCGAACGCATGGTGCACGGCCAGGAGGCCACGCCGTGGCAAAGCCTCGCCAAAGTCCGCAACGCGCTGCTGCTGGCGCTGCTGACGGCGGTGGTGGCCTATCTCATCATGATGCTCGCCCCCTTCCCGGCCATCCGCCAGATGTCGGTGTTCGCCGCCGCCGGGCTCAGCGCTTCGTGCCTGACGGTGATTTGCTGGCATCCGCTGCTCTCCCGCGGTTTACCGGTTCGCCCGGTTCCGGCGCTGGTGCTGATGCTGCGCTGGCTGGCGGCGTGGCGGCGCAATAAAAAACTGTTCATCGGCCTGCCGCTGGCGCTGGCGCTGGTATCAGTAGCGGGAATCGCCACGCTGCGCGTCGATGACGATATCGCGCAGCTGCAGGCGCTGCCGCAGCCTATTCTGGCTCAGGAAAAGGCGATCGCTGCCTTAACCGGCCAGAGCGTCGATCAGAAATGGTTCGTGGTCTACGGCGCGACGCCCCAGCAAACTCTGGAACGGCTGGAAGCGTTTATTCCCGCGCTTGAGCAGGCGAAAAAAGCGGGAACGATCGCCGGGTATCGCACCCTCCCGCTGAACTCGCTGGCCCGCCAGCAGCAGGATCTCGCGCTATTAAACAAAGCCGCGCCGGCGGTCGCTGCCGCGCTGCAAAGCGCCGGGCTGAAAAACATAAACGCCGATCTTCAGCCGATGCCGGTCACGGTCGATGCCTGGCTTGCCAGCCCGGCCAGCGAAGGCTGGCGTCTGCTGTGGCTGACGCTGAAAGCGGGCGAAAGCGGCGTGCTGGTCCCGGTTGACGGGGTCAAAGAGAGCGCTGCGCTGCGGGCTCTGAGCGAAAAACAGAGCGGCGTGGCATGGGTGGACCGCAAAAGCGCCTTTGACGATCTGTTCATGCTCTATCGCCACCTGCTGACGGGGCTACTCGGCATCGCGCTGGCGGTCATCGCCTGCGGCGCGATGCTGCGTCTCGGCTGGCGCAAAGGGCTTATCAGCCTGCTGCCTTCGGTGCTGTCGTTAGGCTGCGGGCTGGCGGCGCTCTCCCTGAGCGGCCATCCGCTGAACCTGTTTTCCCTGCTGGCGCTGGTGCTGGTGCTGGGAATCGGCATCAACTACACGCTGTTTTTCAGTAATCCGCGCGGGACGCCGCTGACGTCGCTGCTGGCGATCGTGCTGGCCATGCTGACCACTCTGCTGACCCTGGGGATGCTGGTATTCAGCGCCACTCAGGCGATCAGCAGTTTTGGTATTGTGCTGGTCAGCGGTATTTTCACCGCCTTCCTGCTGTCTCCCCTGGCGATGCCCGGTAAAAAAGAGAAAAAAAGACGATGATTAAGCACAGACTCTGGCGCGCCGCCGCGCTGGCCGCCACCCTCATCCTCGCCGGCTGCAGCCACTCGCCTCAGCCTCAGCAAGGGCGTCCGCAGGCCTGGCTGGAGCCGGGAACCCGCGTGACGTTACCGGCGCCGGGCATCACTCCGCCGCTGAATGCGCAGCAGCTGCTCACCGGACGGTTCAACGGCCAGAGCCAGTCGCTGCTGGTGATGCTCAATGCCGATGAGCAAAAAATCACCCTCGCCGGCCTCTCCTCGGTGGGGATCCGGCTGTTTCTCGTGACCTATGATGATAAGGGGCTGCGCGCCGAGCAATCGATCGTCGTCCCGCAGCTGCCGCCGGCAAGCCAGGTGCTGGCCGACGTGATGCTCAGCCACTGGCCGATAGCGGCCTGGCAGCCGCAGCTGCCGCAAGGCTGGACGTTGACCGACGCTGGCGACCGCCGCGAGCTACGGAACGCTCGCGGCCAGTTGGTGACGGCGATCGCCTATCTGAACCGGCATGGCAAGCGCGAACCTGTCAGCATTGAGCAACGGGCCTTTAAATACCACATCACCATTCAATATCTGGGCGACTGAGATGATCTACCATTCCGCTGTCGGCATGATCAATGCGCTGGGCGACAACTGCGACGACATCGCCGCAAATCTGACGCGCGGCGTCGCCCCCGGTATGCGCCCGCGCGCAGGCTGGCTTCAGGGGCAGCCCGCGGCGGTACTCGGCGGCGTTGACGGCGAACTGCCCGCCATCCCTGACGCGTTTGCCGCCCACCGCTCGCGCAACAACCAGCTGCTGCTGGCGGCGCTGGCGCAGATCCGACCCCAGGTCGACGACGCTATCGCCCGCTACGGCCGCGACAGAGTCGCCGTGGTGCTCGGCACCAGCACTTCCGGGCTCGATGAAGGCGATATTCACGTTGCGTTAACGCTCAACGGCAAACAGAGCGCCGCCTGGCAATATCCGCAGCAGGAGCTTGGCGACCCGTCGCGTTTTCTGAGCCACTGGCTGGCGCTGGACGGCCCGGCGTTTACCCTTTCCACCGCCTGCTCCTCCAGCGCCAGGGCCATCATCAGCGGCCGGCGGCTGATTGAAGCCGATCTCGCCGACGTGGCGATTGTCGGCGGCGCCGATACGCTGAGCCGAATGCCGATCAACGGCTTTCATAGCCTGGAGTCACTTTCGGCAACGCGCTGCCAGCCCTTTGCCCGCGACCGCTGCGGGATTACCATCGGTGAAGGGGCGGCGCTGATGCTGCTGACGCGCGAAGCGCAGCCCATCGCGCTGCTGGGCGTCGGCGAATCAAGCGATGCGCACCATATTTCGGCGCCCCATCCGCAGGGCGAAGGGGCCATCCGCGCGATTACCCAGGCGCTTGATGACGCCGGTATCCCCGCCGGGGCGGTGGGCTACATCAACCTGCACGGCACCGCCACGCCGCTTAACGATCGGGTGGAATCGCAGGTCGTGCAGCAGCTGTTCGGCGACCAGGTGCCGTGCAGCTCAACCAAACACCTCACCGGGCATACCCTCGGCGCCGCCGGGATTACTGAAGCGGCAATCAGTATGCTGATTTTGCAGCGCCATTTGCCGCTGCCGGCCCAGGATTTTAGCCTCTCGCCGCGCGACCCGGCGCTGCCGGCGTGCGGTATCATCACCGCCACACAGCCCCTTGAACGCCCGGTGATTTTGTCCAACTCATTTGCCTTTGGCGGCAATAACGCCAGCATTCTGCTCGGGAGACTTTCATGAGCCACTACCTGTCGCCCGGCGACTATCTGCCGCACGACGCCCCCATGCTGTTGCTCGAAGAGGTACTGGACGTTACCGACGAGACGGCGATCTGTCAGGTGAAGGTCGCCGCCGGGGGCGTGCTGGCGCCGTTTCTTGATGCCAACGGCGATCTGCCAGGCTGGTTTGCGCTGGAGCTGATGGCGCAGACCATTGGCGTCTGGTCCGGCTGGCATCGCCGCCGCCGGGGTCAGAGCAGCATCGCCCTCGGCATGGTGCTCGGCGCCAGAGAGCTGGTATGCGCCGCAGGCGTCCTGCCCGCCGGGAAAACGCTGACCATCGCGGTCAGCTTATTAATGCAGGATGAGCGTTTCGGTAGCTTCGAATGCACCCTCCGCTCCGGGGAGGAAACGTTGGCAACGGGTCGTATCAACACCTTCCAGCCAACCCCCGAAGAGTTAACGACGCTTTTTAATCAGGGAGAGAAACCATGAGTCGTTCCGTATTAGTGACCGGTGCCAGCAAGGGTATCGGGCGTGCTATCGCCTGCCAGCTGGCGGCCGATGGCTTTGTCGTCGGCGTCCATTATCATCGTGACGCAGCAGGCGCGCAGGAGACGCTGAATACCCTCCGCGCCGCCGGTGGCGCAGGCCGGACGTTGAGCTTTGATGTTGCCGACCGCGAACAGTGCCGCGAGGTGCTGGAGCAGGACATCGCCGCCCATGGGCCGTGGTACGGCGTGGTGAACAATGCCGGCATTACCCGCGATGGCACCTTCCCGGCGCTCAGCGACAATGACTGGGATGCGGTGATCCACACCAATCTCGACAGTTTTTATAACGTCATTCAGCCGTGTATTATGCCGATGATCGGCGCCCGTCAGGGCGGAAGGATTATTACCCTCTCCTCCGTTTCCGGGGTGATGGGCAACCGCGGGCAGGTTAACTACAGCGCCGCCAAAGCGGGAATTATCGGCGCGACCAAAGCGCTGGCCATTGAGCTGGCGAAACGCAAAATCACCGTTAACTGCATCGCGCCAGGGCTGATTGATACCGGGATGATCGACATGGAAGAGGCGGCCCTCAAAGAAGCGATGTCAATAATCCCGATGAAACGCATGGGCCAGGCAGAGGAAGTCGCCGGGCTTGCCAGCTATTTAATGTCGGATATTGCGGGCTATGTGACGCGTCAGGTGATTTCCATCAATGGAGGTATGCTATGACCCGGCGCGTAGTCATTACCGGCATGGGCGGCGTCACCGCCTTCGGCGAAAGCTGGCAGGCGGTATCCGCCAGGCTGCAGGCCTACGAGAACGCCGTGCGCAAAATGCCGGAATGGCAGATCTATGACGGGCTGCACACCCTACTCGGCGCGCCAATCGACGATTTCGCGCTACCGGAACACTATACCCGCAAGCGTATCCGCGCCATGGGCCGCGTCTCGCTGATGTCCACCCGCGCCAGCGAGCTGGCGCTGGAACAGGCGGGGCTGATTGGCGATGCGGTGCTGACCAACGGCGAAACCGGGATTGCCTACGGCTCCTCCACCGGCAGTACCGGCCCGGTCAGCGAATTCGCCACCATGCTGACGGAAAAGCACACCAATAACATCACCGGCACCACCTACGTCCAGATGATGCCGCATACCACCGCGGTGAACACCGGCCTGTTCTTCGGCCTGCGCGGCCGGGTAATCCCGACCTCCAGCGCCTGCACCTCCGGCAGCCAGGCGATTGGCTACGCCTGGGAAGCCATTCGCCACGGTTATCAAACGGTAATGGTCGCCGGCGGGGCTGAAGAGCTGTGTCCGTCAGAGGCGGCCATCTTCGACACCCTGTTCGCCACCAGCCAGCGCAACGACGAGCCGAAAACCACCCCGTCGCCGTTCGATGAACAACGTGACGGCCTGGTGATTGGCGAGGGCGCCGGCACGCTGATTCTGGAAGAGCTGGAGCACGCCAAAGCGCGCGGGGCGACCATTTACGGTGAAATTATCGGCTTCGCCACCAACTGCGACGCCGCGCATATCACCCAGCCGCAGCGGGAAACCATGCAGATCTGCATGGCGCAATCGCTCAACATGGCCGGGCTAAGCCCCCAGGATATCGGCTACGTGTCGGCGCACGGGACGGCGACCGATCGCGGCGATATTGCCGAGAGCCAGGCCAGCGCCGCCATTTTCGGCGACAAGGTGCCGCTCTCCTCGCTGAAAAGCTATTTTGGCCATACCCTGGGCGCCTGCGGCGCGCTGGAGGCCTGGATGAGTCTGCAGATGATGCGCGAAGGCTGGTTTGCCCCAACGCTTAACCTGCGCCATCCGGACCCGCAGTGCGGCGAGCTGGATTACATTATGGGCGAAGCCCGCCGCATCGACTGTGAGTTTTTGCAGAGCAATAACTTCGCCTTCGGCGGGATCAATACCTCCATCATCATTAAGCGTTGGCCCTGATATGTATCGCTTTTATCTGGGAAAAATCTCGACATTCAGCACGGGTTCCCTGCCGCCAGCGCTCGCTGCGCAGGCGCCGCAGGGAGCGCGTCGCGCAAGCTGGTTAGCCGGACGCGCCCTGTTAGCTCAGGCGGTATCGCCGCTGCCTGAGATTATCTACACCGGGCAAGGAAAGCCGGGCTTCTCCGGCGAAACGACGCTGTGGTTTAACCTCAGCCACAGCGGGGATGATATCGCCCTGCTGCTCAGCGATGAAGGCGAAGTGGGCTGCGATATCGAAGCCATTCGCCCACGGCAGAACTGGCGTAGCCTGGCCAATGCGTTATTTAGCCTCGGGGAACATGCGGAGCTGGAAGCGGAGCCTCCGGATCGGCAGCTCAGCGCCTTCTGGCGCATCTGGACGCGTAAGGAAGCGATGGTGAAACAGCGCGGCGGCAGCGCCTGGCAGATTGCCAGCGTCGACAGCACGCGGCATCCCACGCTGTCGGTCAGCCAGATCCAGCGCAACGGTCTGAGCATGGCGGTCTGTACGCCCACGCCGTTTGTATTGCAGGCGGAGAGTATTGGCTGAATCAGGCGCCGCGCTTCACCGGCCAGAAGATCGTCATTACGCCAGCGACAATCATCAGCACGCCCGACAGCGACCGCCAGTGGAAAGGTTCATGCCAGCCGGGCAGCCAGATGGCGGCGGCCCATACCAGGATGTAGCTCAGACTCAGCAACGCATAGGCTTTGGCGAGCGGCAGCCGATGTAGCGCAAAGTACCAGCACACCATCGACAGAAGATAGCCGCTCAGCCCGAGCGCCAGGCCGAAAGTCCCGGCGCGCAGATGCAAAAGATGATTGAGAAACGCCAGCAGCCCGCTCAGCGGCGGCAGTTCAACCATCGCCCCGCGTAGCAGCAGCTGCGCGGCGCTGACCAGCCCAACGCTGAGTAACGCCCAGAATAAGCCCATCAGACGCTGCTCCCCAGCACCACAATGCCGACGACAATCAGCCCCACCCCCACCCAGTGACGTCGCGCCACCGGCTCGCGCCAGATCCCCCAGGCCGCCAGCGTCACCCAGACAAAATTGAGGCTCAACATGGGATAGGCAATACTCACCGGAATGGCCTGCAGCACGCTTAACCACAGCAGCATACCGCCGCCGAGCGCCAGCAGCGCCAGTCCAAGCCAGCCGACAATGTGGCGACCGCGCCGCCGGGATTTAGACGGACGCGTCGCCTGTTTCTGACACAGCTGTCCGACGCAGCTCAACAGGCTGGCGAATGCCAGACAAATCCAGACGCTCATTGCGGCAGATACTGGAGAAACACAACCCGCCCTGACACATAGATGTTGTCAGGTTGCGGTAGTGGTAAATCGTCGATACTTTCCCCCTTGTCCATCAGCAGCACCAGAGATACCGGCCCCTGCTGGCGATGCGTTGCCAGCCAGTCGGCAAAGTCACGCTGGCTGACAAAGCTGCGCTGCGCATCCGGCCAGCCTAAACCGTACTTCAGCTCGCCCTGTTTGTCATACATGATGATATCGTCGCGCTTGAGCTCCCATGCCAGAGCGGCGGCAATGCCGACGCTATTACTCAGCACATAGCGGCTTGGCGTCAGTGATTCACTGACAATATCCACCATGAACTGCGGCTGTTTGCTATCAATCACCCGATCGGGGATGGCGAAGCCCATCAGCAGCGCCAGGCCCAGCGGACAACAGGCGGCCAACGGCCAGCGACGACCGTTCTCTTTCATCGCCAGCCAGCCCATCAGCGCCCAGATGGCAAACGCCACCGCCGCCAGCAGGCATTTATACAGCTCAATCTGCGTCCACACCGGTTTATGCATCAGGCCCCACGGCGACACCACCAGCACCGTCACGAGGCCCGCCAGGCCGAAGAGGAGGTTGATCAGGCCGTTAATCCGTAGCGCTTTCGCTCCCGCCCTCGCCGCATCCAGCGCATAGCGCGCCATCAGAATCGCCAGCGGCCCAAAGCAGGGCAGGATGTAGGTTGGCAGTTTGCCTTTGGCTATGCTGAAGAACAGGAGCGGCATCGCCACCCAGCCCAGCAGATACAGCGCCCCGCGGGCGTCATCCCGCTCGGTCCAGCCGCGCTTTAGCGCTCCGGGCAGCAGCGCCAGCCACGGCAGGCTGCCGGCCGCCAAGTACGGGATGTAGTACCAGAACGGCGCTTTATGCTGGGCATCCTCCTCGGCAAAGCGTTGAATATGCTCCACCCAGAAGAAATAACGCCAGAAATCCGGCTCGCGTTTAGCGATAGCCAATCCCCAGGGCAGGACCATCAGCACACAGACGCCCACCGCCAGCCAGCCGTAGGTTAACACTTCACGCCAGCGTTTACGGGCAATCACCCACGGCAGAACGCCCACGACCGGCACCGCCAGGGCGAGGAAACCTTTGGTCATCACCCCCATCCCGCAGGCGGCTCCCAACAGCACATAGCCGATGATTTTGCCGTTGCGGGTCTGCGCCTGAGCCGCCGCCCAGAAGCTGCACATCGCGAGGGTCATCCACAAGGCGATCATCGGATCCAGTACGGCATATGTACCAATACCGTAAACCAGCAGCGCGGTCAGGAAGATCGCCCCTGACAGGATCGCCACCCGTTTGTCCTGCCAGATCCGCCACGCCAGCCAGCCGACCAGCAGCGCGGTCAGGCTAATGGAAAATACCGAGCCGAAGCGTACGCCAAAGTTATTATGGCCAAATAACCACTGGCCGATGCTATTAATCCAGTAGCCGGCAATCGGTTTTTCAAAATAGCGTAGCCCAAGCAGATGCGGCACCACCCAGTCGCCGGACGCCAGCATTTCGCGACTGATCTCCGCGTAGCGCGTTTCGTCGGGCTGCCAGAGCATGCGGAAATTCAGCGGAAGTACATAATAGAGAGCAAATAACACCAGCAAAGCGAGGCTATAACGAATGCTTTTCATACGTCGAACTCAATAATTGTTCACGCCCAAGCCAGCCTTCCCGGCCGGCCAGCTCACCGCGCACCACTTTCCCCACCGGCAACACGCTGAAATCAGCGGGCAGCAGCTGGCTAAGCGGACAAAACTGAATCTCCTCTTCCGCCGCCATCGTGAGCAGGGCATCAAACTGCTGCGCAAAAGCAATCCCTTCGACTTCCGCATGAATGGTATACACCGGCGTGCCGGTATCACGATGAATGCAGTCCAGCAGATAGCGATTGAAACCGTCGGCGTCGACGGCGCTGCCGACCACCTCATCCCAGGTAGGTAGCGTCACCGGGACCTGCACGGTCCCCAGCGCCTCCTGCCCGGTCTGCGGTAGAAATGGCCCGCTCCCCCGACAGTCGCTGTTGTAGAGAAAATAAAACGACTCTTTCGCTTTAATCACCCGCTGGTCGGCCCGCCAGCCCGCCACGGCCGAGCAGGTGACCGGGCGGCCGATGATCCGTTCCAGCTCCAGCAGGCCACGCTCCACCTCCAGCACCAGCCGTTCCTGCGGCCAGACGCCGCTCCAGGTCTGCCAGCTGTAATGATCCCAGGCATGTAGCCCCACTTCATGCGTTTGCGCCGTCTCGCGGATCACCGCCTCATTGCCGGCGCCGATGCGCCGCCCGGGCCACGCGGTACCGGCTAGCAGAATATCCCAGCCGTACAGCGAGGCGGCGTTGGAGCGCAGCATCTTCCACAGAAACTTCGGTTTTATCAGACGCCATAAATGACGCCCCATATTGTCCGGCCCAACGCTGAAGAAGAAGCTTGCCTGAATCCCGTGCCGGCGCAGCAGGGTCAGCAGCCGCGGGACCCCGTCCCGCGTACCGCGAAAAGTATCAACATCGATGCGTAAGCCGACCCGTTTCATGATGTCTTGTCGTCCGCCAGTTCTACGGTGCGCAGGAAGAAGTCGAGGGTCTGTTCCACGGTCGCTTCCATCGGTACCGTCGGCGCCCAGCTCAGACAGCGCTTCGCGTTGCGAATGCTCGGTTTACGATGCTCCACATCCTGATAGCCTTTACCGTAGTAATCGCTGCTCTCCACATCGCGGAAACCGGCGAACGGCGGGAAATTGCCGCGCAGCGGATGACGTTCGAAGCAGTCCAGCAGCATTTCCGCCAGCTCTTTGATACTGGCTTCGTTGTCCGGGTTGCCGATGTTGATAATCTGCCCGTCACAGCGGCCATCTTTGTTCTCGATAATCCGGAACAGGGCTTCGATACCGTCGCTGATATCGGTGAAACAACGCTTCTGCTTACCGCCTTCGATATGCTTAATCGGCGAGCCTTCCACCAGGTTCAGGATCAGTTGGGTAATCGCGCGGGAGCTGCCGATACGCGCGGCGTTGAGGTTATCCAGACGCGGCCCCATCCAGTTGAACGGACGGAACAGGGTGAAGCGCAGGCCGGACTTGTCGCCGTAGGCCCAGATAACGCGGTCGAGCAGCTGCTTCGATACCGAGTAAATCCAGCGCTGTTTATTAATCGGCCCCACCACCAGGTTCGAGCTGTCCTCATCGAAGTTGTTGTCGGTGCACATGCCGTAGACTTCCGAAGTCGACGGGAAGATGATGCGCTTATCGTATTTCACACAGTCGCGGATGATCTTCAGGTTCTCTTCAAAATCCAGCTCGAACACGCGCAGCGGGTTGCGGGTGTATTCAATAGGGGTGGCAATCGCCACCAGCGGCAGGACCACGTCGCATTTCTTGATGTGATATTCAATCCACTCGGAGTGAATGCTGATATCGCCTTCAACGAAGTGGAAACGCGGGTTGCCGAGGAAACGGCTGATGGCGTCAGAACCGATATCCAGGCCAAAGATTTCGTAATTATCGTCCTGCAGCAAGCGTTCGGTCAGGTGGTTGCCGATAAACCCGTTCACGCCGAGGATCAGTACGCGGGTGCGGCGTTTGATCGCCGCCACCGGTTTGCTGCTCAGCACCGCGCCGGATACCAGCCCCAGCGCCTGCGCCAGCTGTGCGCCCTGCATGTACACGCCGTGTTCGGTTTGCCCGGTGACGATCTCCAGCGCGCCGTCCTCACAGGCCACCAGCAGCGGCGCAGTGGAGATCACCGTTCCCGGTTTTGCCGCCGTCAGATCGCGACGCACGCGGGATGTCCAGACGATAAACTTGTTGGCGCCGACATAGCCAAAGGCGCCCGGCCACGGATCGGAAACGGCGCGAACCAGGTTATGCAGCGTCAGGGCCGGTTTGTCCCAATCAAGACGCCCGTCTTCCGGCGAGCGGCGGCCGACATAGGTCGCCTGGCTCTCATCCTGCGCGCGCTCCTGAGTGTTGCCATCGCGAATCGCCGGCAGCGCCTGCCCCAGCAGGTCTGCAGCCGCGGAACACAGTTTGCGATGCAGGGTCAGCGCCACGTCATCGGCCCCGATAGCGACCGCCTGCTGCGCGACGATATCGCCCGCATCGGCACGGCCAATCATCCGGTGCAGGGTGACGCCGGTTTCGCTTTCGCCGTTAACCAGCACCCAGTTCAGCGGGGCGCGGCCGCGGTATTTCGGCAGCAGCGAACCGTGCAGGTTAAAGGCCCCTTTTTCTGCCAGGCTGAGGATTTCATCACCTAACAGGTTACGATAATAGAAAGAGAACAGCACATCCGGCTGCATTTCGCGGATGCGTTCCACCCACAGCGGATGGTTGACGTCTTCCGGCGCCCATACCGGGATACCTTGTTCCGCCGCAATGCGCGCGACCGAACCAAAGAAATGGTTTTCGCCAGCATTATCCGGATGGGTGAAAATAGCCGCGATTTCATATCCGCACTGCAGCAGGGACTGGATACCTGCGCAACCCATATCGTGATAAGCGAAGACTACAGCTTTCATGAACGATCTTCCTCTTGAGATGCCGTTTCCGGCTGACGAACAACACGTTGAATAAAGTAGCGAGGACGGGCGCGCACATCGTTATAGATACGGCCGATATACTCCCCGAGCAGCCCCATGCCGACAAACTGGGCGCCAATAAACATGAACAGCACGGCGAACAGCATAAACACCCCTTCCGCCGCCCACTGCGGGCCAAATACCAGCCGCAGAATCACCAGCAAGAAGGCGAAGGCGAAGCCCAGCTGGGCAATAATGCTGCCGAAGACGCTAAGCAGACGCAGCGGCGTGGTGGTCAGACAGGTCACCAGGTCGTACATCAGGTTAATCAGGCGCATAAAGCTGTATTTCGAATCACCGAACTCCCGTTCGGCGTGCATCACCGGGATTTCGACCGCCCGGCGGGCGAAGGTATTCGCGAGGATCGGGATAAACGTACTGCGCTCATGGCAGTTCAGCATCGCGTCGATGATATGCCGGCGATAGGCCCGCAGCATGCAGCCGTAATCGCCCATGGCTTTACCGGTGGTGCGTTGAATCAGGCGGTTGATCATCTTCGAGGCGCTTTTACGGAAGAAGGTGTCCTGGCGGTTCTGCCGGACAGTCCCCACCACGTCGTAGCCCTCATCGGCCTTCACCACCAGCCGCGGGATCTCTTCCGGCGGGTTTTGCAGGTCGGCATCGAGGGTGATAATCAGGTCGCCGGTAACATGGCTAAAGCCGGCCATAATCGCCGAATGCTGACCGTAGTTGCGGTTTAGCAGCACCGCCACCACGTGGCTGCCTTCGGCTTCAGCCGCCTCCGTCAGCATCCGCGCGGAATCATCGCTGCTGCCGTCGTCGACCAGCAGAATTTCATACTGGCGTCCCAGCGTCGCACAGGCGCTATCCGTACGGCGGATAAGCTCGGGCAGGCTCTCCTGCTCGTTATAAACCGGGATAACAACCGAAATCTTTTTCACGGGAGGGTAACTCAACATATCAACATCCTGACAGCTGGTGCAGCGCGGAAATGACGCGGGTGACGTCGTCATCGGTCATATCCGGGAACAGAGGGAGTGAACAAATGCGCGCGCTGTTCCATTCCGTATTCGGCAATGAAAGCGTCGGGAAACGTTCGCGATAGTACTTTTGCGTGTGCGCCGCGCGGAAATGCAGGCCGGTACCGATGCCCATGGCCTTCAGCTTTTCCATTAAGGTATCGCGGCTGAGGCCGCAGGAGGCTTCATCCACGCGAATAATAAACAGATGCCAGGCGTGCTGATGTTCCCACTCCGGTACCGTCAGCGGTTTGAATGGCGTATCCGCCAGCTCGCGCAGATAACGCTGCGCAATCTCGCCCCGGCGCTGGTTGGCATGCGCCAGTTTATCCAGCTGCACCAGCGCCAGCGCGGCGTTGATATCGGCCAGATTGTATTTAAAGCCCGGAGAAATTACCTCCGCCTGCGGGGCGCGCCCGTGGGTCTGGCGGTCATACGCGTCGACGCCAAGGCCGTGGAACTTCAGGCTGCGGATCCGCGAGGCCAGCCGTTCGTCATCGGTGACAATCAGGCCGCCTTCGGCGCAGGTCATATTTTTAATCGCGTGGAACGAGAAGATGGCGGTACCCCGATAGCCCACGTGGCGGCCTTTGTAGTACGTCCCCGCCGCGTGCGCAGCATCTTCGATAATCGGGATGCCGTGGCGTTCGCCGACGGCGCGCAGCGCGTCGATATCCGCCGGCGCGCCGGCGTAATGCACCGGAACAATCGCTTTCGTGCGCGGGGTGATCGCCGCTGCCACCGCCTGCACGGTAATCATCAGATTATCGCCGTCGACATCGATCATCACCGGTGTCGCCCCCAGCAGGCAGATCATGTTCAGAGTGGAGACCCAGGTCTGCGACGGAGTAATGACCTCATCGCCGGGACCGATGCCCAACGCCATTAAAGTGACGTGCATACCGCCGGTGGCGGAACTGACCGCCACGGCGTGAAGATTACCGGTCAGCGTACAAAAAGCCGCCTCCAGCGCCTGATTTTTCGGCCCGGTGGTGATCCAGCCCGATTGCAACACTTCACGCAGCGCAGCCAGCTCTGCGTCACCCATTGACGGGCGCGAAAACGGCAAAAATTCGCTCATCATGTTCCTGCTCTGTATATGACCCAAACCTAAAACCCGGTGCGATAAAAAATATCCTGCGCCAGTGCACTTAAACAAAATGAAAATGGAATTCTTTCAATGCCACATTTCATGGCATAGTGACGGTATATCATTAAATTTAGTCAGGTTTGCTTAGGATAATATTAAGAAATTAATATTATTTGAGAAGGAATCAAAATATGAATGCAATTCATTGATATATATTGATATTCAATATGAATATTCTCCGAAGAATGCGTTCCTGCAATGAGAAAAACGGGAACGCAATATCGAAAAATTAAACGAAGAGTAAACCAATTCGCAATAATGATTACGGGTGTCAAGATTATGAAACCCTGGATGGGATCACAGATTGTTTTCGAAAATATTACAAATTTTCAGGAAAGTTTTCCGCTAATTCATTAGCCGGGCAATTAATCACATTATCATTGTTAGCGCCACAATCACGAACAAAGGTGATGGTCGCAAACTCATCAATCACTTCAGTGGGGTAGGCAGGACCAGCCTCGCGGTAAGAAATCATCAACGGGATATGCTCATTCTGGAAGCAAACGGTTTTTTCCGGGTTGTTGATAACCCAACGCGGGAAGAAGATCGTACCGTGGAAGAGTTTATCGCCGAGGTTCACGATCAGGCTAACGTCAGTACCGGTCGGCTCGGTCCATGAGATTTTATAAATGCTCTCCCCCACCCGGACGATCCACGCCTGCTGATCTTTCACCCAGCGGTTAGCCACGATCCCGCTGTGAATTCGGTAATCCAGCGTGGTGCCGTTTTTCACATATATCTCGTAGTTCCAGCCATTATCGTAGGTATAAACCAGATGTTTACCGATAAAGCCGCTCAGGTCATGTTTGTCAAAAGTGCTCATTATTTTTGCTCCTCTGTTGTTGAGAAGCAGCTTACTGCTTTAAAAAATGAATGAATAACGCTATGTTTTGATTAAATACATCCACTTTTTAGATGAATTATGCACAAGACAACCCTAGAGCAGTGGGCGCTGCTGGAGAAGGTTATTGAGCTGGGTAGCTTCGCCAAAGCGGCGGAAGAGACCCACCGCAGCCAGTCGTCGGTCAGCTATAACCTCGCGCTGCTCCAGGAGCGTCTGGGAGTCACGCTTCTGACGCCATCAGGGCGCCGCGCCGTACTGACGCCAGCAGGCGAGCTACTGCTCAGCCAGGTCAAACCGCTGCTGCAGGCCTTTGCCTATGTGGAAACTCATGCCGCGACCCTGCGTGACGGCGCGCGAACCCGGTTGAATCTGGTCGTTGACAGCATTTTCCCCCGCGAGCGGCTGTTTGCCATTCTGCGGCAGTTCCAGCAGCGCTATCCGCAAACGCAGGTCAGGATGACCGAGGTACTGGAGACGTTCGATGAAGAAGATCCGGCGCGTAGCGAAGCCGATGTGATGGTGCTGACCCGTCGTCAGGATATTACCGGGCGCGGGGAGTGGCTGATGAATATCGATTTTGTCGCCGTCGCCCACCGGGATCACCCGCTTGCCGCCTTTGACGGACCGCTGAATGATCACGCGCTGGCCCCCTGGCCTCTGGTGCGTATCGCCGATCGCAGCCACGATCCACACTCCGCCCGCGAGGCGTGGACCTTTTCGACCATTGATGCCGCCATCGACGCGGTACAGTATCAGGTTGGCTTCGGCTGGCTCCCGGAAGAACGCATCCGTCGGCAGTTGGACCAGGGCATCTTGCAAGCGCTGCCGCTCGGCCACGGCGCACGGCGGGCAACGCCGCTGCATCTGATCGTCAAACGCGATCTGACCCCTGTTGATGAACAGGTCGCCACGCTGCTGGCGCTGTTCAGGCACGGCTGAGCAGACCGTGGCCGGATATAGGGTTTTCTTATGTTTTAAGGCCTGATATTGATCCAGGTTACGCCCTAAGTATGATGAATTATTAAAATCATCATACTTTCCTGTCCACTGAGATGCATACCTTGTCTATTTTCCGCACGGCCCTGCTGGCGGTTCTCGCCTGCGCTCCTCTGCTCGCCTGCGCAGCGCCAACGCAATTAACCACCGCCTGGCCGGTAAACGTTGGCCCCCTGAATCCGCATCTGTATACCCCCAACCAGATGTTCGCCCAAAGTATGGTCTATGAACCGCTGGTGCAATATCAGGCGGATGGTACGGTAAAACCGTGGCTGGCAAGCCGCTGGAGCCACTCCGCCGACGGGAAAGTATGGCGTTTTACCCTGCGTAACGACGTGCGCTTCTCGAACGGCGAGCCGTTCAACGCCCAGGCGGCGGTTGCCAACTTCCAGGCGGTGCTGGCTAACCGCCAGCGCCACGCCTGGCTGGAGCTCACCAACCAGATTAGCGATGTCAGAGCCCTGAGCGATACGCAGCTGCAAATCACCCTGAAAAGCGCCTACTATCCGTTCCTGCAGGAGCTGGCGCTGCCGCGCCCGTTCCGTTTTATCGCCCCGTCGCAGTTTGTGGAGGGCGGCACCCTGCACGGCATCAAAGCCCCCGTCGGCACCGGCCCCTGGATACTGAAAGAGTCAAAGCTCAACCAGTATGATGTCCTGGTGCGTAACGAACGCTACTGGGGAGAAAAGCCGGCGCTGCGCCAGGTAACCGTGAAAGTGATCCCGGATCCGATGACCCGCGCCGTGGCCTTTGAAACCGGGGATATCGACCTGCTTTACGGTAACGAAGGTCTGCTGCCGCTGGATACCTTCGAACGTTTCCGTCACAACCCGGCTTACCGTACCCAGCTTTCTCAACCCGGCGAAACGGTGATGCTGGCGCTGAACTCCGCCAAAGCCCCCACCAATGAGCTGGCGGTGCGTGAAGCGCTAAACTACGCGGTGAATAAAAAGTCGCTGATCGACAATGCGCTGTACGGCACGCAGCAGGTCGCCGATACGCTGTTCGCCCCCTCCGTCCCGTATGCCAATATCGGGCTGCAACCGCGCCAGTACGATCCCCGGCGCGCCAATGCCCTGCTGGAGAACGCCGGCTGGCTAAGGCCGGCGGGCGAAGAGATTCGGCACAAAAACGGCCAGCCGCTGCGCATTGAACTGTCGTTTATCGGCACCGATGCGCTGAGTAAATCGATGGCGGAGATTATTCAGGCCGATATGCGCCAGGCTGGCGTCGATGTCGCGCTGGTCGGCGAAGAAGAAAGCAGTATTTACGCCCGCCAGCGCGACGGCCGTTTTGGCATGATATTCAACCGTACCTGGGGGGGACCGTACGACCCGCATGCGTTTATGAGCTCTATGCGCGTGCCCTCGCACGCCGATTACCAGGCTCAGCAGGGGTTGGCAGACAAGCCGCTGATTGATAAAGAGATCGGTCAGGTTCTGGCCACCAGCGATGAGACTCAACGTCAGGCGCTGTATCGCGATATTCTGACCCGCCTGCACGATGATGCGGTCTATCTGCCAATCAGCTATATCTCAATGATGGTGGTGGCAAAACCCGAACTGGGGACGATCCCTTACGCCCCCATCGCCACCGACATTCCCTTCGCGCAGATCCAGGGGGTAACCCCCTGATGCGACATTATCTCCTGCGGCGTCTGCTGCTGCTGATACCAATGATTTTCGCCGCCTCGGTGATTATCTTCCTGATGCTGCGCCTCGGCACCGGCGACCCGGCGCTCGACTATCTGCGGCTATCGAACCTGCCGCCTACGCCGGAGATGGTCGCCTCCACGCGGACGATGCTTGGGCTGGATCAACCGCTCTTCACCCAGTACGCCAGCTGGCTGTGGCGGGCGCTGCATCTGGATTTTGGCCGCTCTTTCGCCACCCAGCGCCCGGTACTCGACGACGTCATGCACTTCCTCCCCGCGACGCTACAGCTGGCGGGCGCGGCGCTGGTGCTGATCCTGCTGACCTCCGTACCGCTGGGAATCTGGGCCGCGCGCCATCGCGAGCGCCTGCCGGATTTCACCGTCCGGCTGATCGCCTTTCTTGGCGTGTCGATGCCCAACTTCTGGCTCGCCTTTTTGCTGGTGATGGGCTTCTCGGTCTATTTACAGTGGCTACCGGCCATGGGCTACGGCGGCTGGCAGCACATCATCCTGCCCGCCGTGTCGATTGCTTTTATGTCGCTGGCGATTAACGCCCGTCTGCTGCGCGCCAGCATGCTGGATGTCGCCGGGCAACGCCATGTCACCTGGGCGCGCCTGCGCGGTCTGAACGCCAGACAAATCGAACGCCGCCACATTTTACGTAACGCCTCGCTGCCGATGATTACCGCCGTTGGGATGCATATTGGCGAACTGATCGGCGGCACGATGATTATTGAAAACATTTTTGCCTGGCCCGGCGTCGGGCGCTATGCCGTGTCGGCAATCTTTAATCGTGACTATCCAGTTATTCAATGTTTTACGCTTATTATGGTGATGGTGTTCGCCCTCTGTAATCTGGCGGTAGATGTCCTGAACGCCGCGCTGGATCCACGCATTCGCCGCCATGAAGGAGCGCATTCATGAACGTTTTCCGCGCCGCACCCGGGTCGGTGCGGGTCGCGCTGATCGTCATCGCCCTGCTGGCGCTGGTGGCGCTCACCGGCCAGTGGTGGTTACCGTATGACCCCCAGGCCATTGATTTACCCTCTCGCCTGCTCTCGCCGAACGGCCAGCACTGGCTGGGAACCGACCACCTCGGCCGCGATATTTTCTCCCGCCTGCTGGCGGCCACGCGGGTGTCGCTGGGCGCGGTGATGGCCTGTTTATTGCTGGTGCTGGCGCTGGGGCTGCTGGTCGGCGGCTGCGCGGGCCTGATGGGCGGACGTGTCGATCAGCTCACCATGCGAACCGCCGATATGTTTATGACCTTCCCCACCTCGATCCTGTCGTTTTTTATGGTCGGCGTGCTGGGCAGCGGGCTGGGCAATGTGATTATCGCCATCGCCCTGTCACACTGGGCGTGGTACGCGCGGATGGTGCGCAGTCTGGTGGTTTCCCTGCGCCAGCGCGAATTTATTCTCGCCGCGCGGCTGAGCGGGGCGAGCCGCTGGCGGCTCTTTATCGATCATCTGGCAGGCGCGGTGGTGCCTTCGCTGCTGGTCCTCGCGACGCTCGATATCGGCCATATGATGCTGCACGTCGCCGGGATGTCGTTCCTCGGTCTCGGGGTCAGCGCCCCGACGGCGGAATGGGGGGTGATGATTAACGACGCCCGCCAGTACATCTGGACGCAGCCGTTACAGATGCTGTGGCCAGGCCTGGCGCTCTTTATCAGCGTAATGGCCTTTAACCTGGTGGGCGACGCCCTGCGCGATCGTCTCGATCCTCACCTGATCGCGGAGCACAGTCACTGATGCCGCAGAAGATCCAGTTCGAACAGTTTACCCTGTGCGCCGACCGTCCGCTGGTAAACGACCTGTCGCTGACCTTGCGGCGCGGGCAGGTGCTGGCCCTGATCGGCAGCAGCGGCTGCGGGAAATCGTTGACCTGCGCCGCCGCTCTTGACGTGCTGCCCCCTGGCGTTAAACAGACCGCCGGTCGTCTGCTGCTGGACGGCGTGCCGGCGCACGGCGCGCAGCTGCGCGGCGGCACCGTCGCCACCATCATGCAGAATCCGCGCAGCGCCTTTAATCCGCTACACACGATGGGCACCCACGCGCGGGAAACCTGTCGCGCCGTCGGCCAGCCTGCGGATGACGAGACCCTTATCGCCACGCTGCGGGCGGTCGGGCTGGAAAACCCCTCCCGGCTTCTGCTGCGCTACCCGTTCGAAATGAGCGGCGGCATGCTGCAACGGATGATGATTGCTCTCGCGCTACTGAGCAAAGCGCCGTTTATCTTTGCCGATGAACCGACCACCGATCTTGATGCCGTCGCCCAGGGGCGTATTCTCGATCTGCTGGCAGAGATTGTCGCGACCCGCGGCCAGGGGTTGCTGCTGGTCACTCATGATATGGGAGTGGTGGCGCGGCTGGCGCACGAGGTGGCGGTGATGGACCACGGGCGCATCGTCGAACGCTGCGATGTCGATACCCTGTTTAGCGCCCCGCGGCACCCGGTCAGCCAGCGGCTGCTGGCGGCCCATCTGGCCCTGTATGGTATGGAGAGCGCATCATGAATCTGCTGGACGTCAACAATGTCAGCCACGATTACCCGCACCATCCCGCCGTCCTGCACGAGGTGAGCCTCAGCATCGCCGCGGGAGAAACGGTGGCGTTACTCGGACGCAGCGGCTGCGGTAAAAGCACCCTGGCGCGTATGCTGGTCGGCCTTGAATCTCCGGCTCGCGGCGCAATCTGCTGGCGCGAGACGCCGCTTAGCGTCTTAAAAGGCGAGGCGCTGCGGGCTTTCCGCCGTGAGATCCAGCTGGTTTTTCAGGATGCGCACAGCGCCGTGAACCCGCGGAAAACGGTGGGAGAGATTATCGGCGAGCCGCTGCGCCATCTGTTTCGCGACTCGCGCGATGAGCGGCTGGCGCGGGTCGAGGCGATGATGCGGGCCGTCGATCTTTCCCCCGCCGCGCTCGATAAACGCCCGCTCCAGCTCAGCGGCGGGCAGCTCCAGCGCGTGTGTCTGGCGCGCGCGCTGGCGGTGCAGCCGCGGCTGCTGATCCTCGATGAAGCGGTATCGAATCTCGGCCTCGTTTTGCAGGCGGAGATCGTTGCCTTACTGAAGCGTCTGCAGGTACAGTTTTCTACCGCCTGCCTGTTCATCACCCACGACCTGCGGCTGGTGGAGCGTTTTTGCCAGCGGGTGATGGTGATGGAAAGCGGGCAGATTATTGAAACTACGGCGGTCAACGCCCCGCTGCGCCTTCAGTCTACGGCGGGCCGGGCGCTACAGCGGGCGGTACTTCCCGCGTTTCCGCCCTCCCTTGCTAAAGAGAAACGACCATGCAGCGCGTAACCCTGACTCTTGATGACGATCTTCTGGCGACCCTCGACGCGTTAAGCGCCGGGCGCGGCTATCACAACCGCTCGGAGGCGGTACGCGATATTTTACGCAACGCTTTGATGCATGAGCATGCGCAGCAGAGCGGGCAGCGTGGCTACGCGGTGCTTTCCTATGTGTACGAACACGAAAAGCGCGAGCTGGCGAGCCGGCTGATCGCCACCCAGCACCATCATCACGATCTCTCCGTCGCCACCCTGCATGTCCATATCAGCCACGACGACTGCCTGGAAATCGCGGTCCTGAAGGGAGAAATGGGCGAAGTTCAGCATTTCGCCGACGAGGTGATTGCCCAGCGCGGGGTGCGTCACGGGCATCTGCACTGCTTAACCGCGCAAGACGACGGCCCGCACGACTGACCCGGCGATGCTTGCCGAAACGCAGTTCGACGTATCATCCTGAAAACCGGCCAATTTTACGTGGTTTATCAACCATTGATAAACCACGTAAATTATACGCTTTCACCACTTTCCCACCTGCCTATAATGGCCGCTCATTTAACGATCTCGTTATGGCGAGGCTCCTGCATACATACAAGTTGCCGCCCTGCTGGTATCAACAGAGACCCCTCAGGGAAATACAGGCATCCATCGAATCAAGATGTTGCCAGGGTAACTTCTGACGGCGTTTATGCCGGACAGATACGTTGTGCAGTTCGAGGCTGTGTCCCTGATTATACGTGGCGTTGACGCGTTTCCGGCGCGCGTCCCGAAGGGCTGGGGCTATTTTGCCCCAATGCTGCGTTGCTCACAGCGCATTTGGGGCCCCAAACCACACTGCTCACGCCTTGCTCTGGGGCAAAATAACCGCCAGCGACGTTCACGTCTAATCAGGGGCACAACCTAATCCAGGACGTAGGGATCTGCCTGTGCTCATCCTGTCTTGTTCGCCCCTATGAGGGATTTTTTATAGGGAATTACACCATGTCTTCAATGCAACACTGCGCCGCGCACCTGGCCACTTCCGCCTTCGACGGGGATGCGATCGCCCAGTACATGCGTACCGATTTTATTACTCTGCCCGAGCACCTCAGCGTCTATGAAGCGCGGGAGCTCTTTGTCTCACAGCTCACCAGCGATGATATTCCCGGCCAGGTTTTTGTGGTGGCTGGAAAAAAACTGCGCGGCAGCCTGTCCATTAAAAAATTGCTGCAGGAGAGCGATGCGGCGCAATCCATTCGCTATTTAATGGACAGCTGCCTGTTTCGCGTCAAACCTGATGACGAACGCCAGCAGGTGGTGACCGAACTCACCGAGCGCGGTCTCGACCTCGTGCCGGTGGTCGAGAAAGGCGAGCTGGTGGGCTGCCTGATGGAAAAAGAGATTGCCCATCTGCTGGAAGATGATGTCACCGAAGATGCGCATCGTCAGGGGGCGACGCTGCCGCTGGAGCAGCCCTATCTGGAGATCAGCCCGTGGACGCTGTGGAAGAAGCGATCGGTGTGGCTGCTGCTGCTGTTCGTCGCGGAAGCCTACACCAGCAGCGTCATTCAGCATTTTGAAGAGGCGCTGGAATCGGCCATTGCGCTGGCCTTCTTTATTCCGCTGCTGATCGGTACCGGCGGCAACAGCGGAACGCAGATCACCTCAACCCTGGTGCGTTCCATGGCGCTGGGCGAGGTAAGGCTACGCGATATGGGCCGGGTGATTCGTAAAGAGGTCTCCACCTCGCTGCTGATCGCCCTCACCCTGGGGCTGGCGGGATGCGTACGCGCCTGGATGATGGGTATCGGCATGGAAATCACGCTGATCGTCAGCCTGACGCTGGTATGTATTACGCTGTGGAGTGCGGTGGTCTCATCGGTGATACCGATGGTGCTCAAGCGCGTCGGTATCGACCCGGCGGTGGTCTCCGCCCCGTTTATCGCCACGCTGATTGATGGCACCGGGCTGATTATCTACTTCAAAATCGCCCAGCACTTTCTTGGCCTGAACTGATCGTCCTGGGGTCAGGCTCCGGCAAAGGAGGCTGACCCCCTCTTACGCTTCCGCCAGCGCCTGCGCGCAGGCCCAGGCGCTGGCCCATGCCCACTGGAAGTTATACCCCCCGAGCCAGCCGGTCACGTCCATCACTTCGCCGATAAAATAGAGCCCCGGCACCTTGCGCGCTTCCATGGTCCGTGACGAGAGCTCGTGAGTATCCACGCCGCCAAGCGTCACTTCCGCCGTGCGATAGCCTTCGGTGCCATTCGGCTGGACCCGCCACGCGGTCAGCGTTTCCACCAGCGCCTCCTGCTCGCGCGCGTTCAGCTGCCTGAGGGTGACGTCCGGAATCTGTCCCAGCTGCTGCAGGCACTCCACCAGCCGCTTCGGCAACTGCATCGCCAGGGTGTTTTTCAGGCTTTGATTCGGGTGCGCATTGCGCTGCTGGTCAAGAAACTCAGCAAGCTGACAATCCGGCAGCAGGTTGACGGTGACAAACTCGCCCGGCTGCCAGTAGCTGGATATTTGCAGCACCGCCGGCCCGGATAGCCCGCGGTGGGTAAACAGCAGATTTTCGCGGAACAGCGTGCCATCCTGCGCGGCGATGGTTGAGGGCACCGAAACGCCGGAGAGAACCTGCAGCTGTTCCAGCAGCGGTTTGTGCAGGGTAAAGGGCACCAGCCCTGCGCGGGTCGGCAGCACCTTAAGGCCAAACTGCTCGGCAAGCTTATAGCCGAACGGCGACGCGCCGAGCCCCGGCATCGACAGACCGCCGGAGGCGACAACCAGTTTTTTTGCCGCCACCGGCTCGCCGTTAAGCTGCAGCGTAAAGCCCTCGTCGTCACGTTCGACGCTGAGAATTTCGCTACGCAGGCGAATCTGTACGCCGCCCTTTGCACACTCGGCCAGCAGCAGGTTGACGATTTGCTCGGCGGAATCATCGCAAAACAGCTGGCCGAGGGTCTTCTCATGCCAGGCAATACCGTGTTTGCCCACCAGATCGATAAAATCCCACTGGCTGTAGCGCGCCAGCGCTGATTTACAAAAATGCGGGTTCTGACTGAGATAGGCCGCCGGTTCAATATACATGTTAGTAAAGTTGCAGCGCCCGCCACCGGACATCAGGATCTTGCGGCCTGGCTTTTTACCATTATCCAGCAGCAGCACGCGCTGCCCCGCCTGGCCCGCCTGCGCTGCACAAAACATTCCCGCCGCACCGGCGCCGATCACAATGGCATCAAACCTTTCCACACAACTTTCCTCATGTCCCGATTGTCGGGAATTGTAAATTTTTCACTCTGGTCGCACCAGCACGAAAATCCATGTATTTAGATACATCATTGAAAGATATAGGATTACTCCCAAGCGGGTAGCCCCCAAACAGGAAGAAAATCAAAAAAAGTCTATATTTCACTTTGCCCGCGCCGCTAAAGTCACTGATAATGCGCCGCGTTCATGTCCTCAAAATGGCGTAACGTCCTATGCTACATTTATTTGCCGGTCTGGATTTACACACCGGATTATTACTATTGCTTGCTTTAGCTTTCGTACTGTTTTACGAAGCGATTAACGGTTTTCATGATACCGCAAACGCAGTTGCAACTGTGATTTACACGCGCGCAATGCGGTCGCAGCTTGCTGTGGCGATGGCGGCCCTCTTCAACTTCTTCGGCGTTCTGTTGGGTGGTCTTAGCGTAGCTTATGCCATCGTGCATATGTTGCCGACCGACCTGCTGCTTAATATGGGATCCGCACATGGCCTCGCCATGGTGTTCTCTATGCTGCTGGCAGCGATTATCTGGAACCTCGGAACCTGGTATTTCGGCCTTCCGGCCTCCAGCTCGCACACCCTGATCGGCGCTATCATCGGTATTGGTTTAACCAATGCGCTGATGACCGGCACCTCGGTGGTCGACGCGCTGAATATCCCGAAAGTCATCGGTATTTTCGCCTCGCTGATCGTCTCGCCGATCGTCGGTCTGGTGGTGGCAGGCGGTCTGATTTTCATTCTGCGTCGCTACTGGAGCGGGACCAAGAAACGCGCCCGTATCCACCTGACGCCGGCGGAACGTGAAAAGAAAGACGGCAAGAAAAAACCACCATTCTGGACCCGTATTGCCCTGATTCTGTCGGCTATTGGCGTGTCGTTCTCCCACGGCGCCAACGACGGTCAGAAAGGCATTGGTCTGGTGATGCTGGTGCTTATCGGCGTGGCGCCGGCAGGTTTCGTGGTCAACATGAACGCCTCCGGCTATGAAATCACCCGTACCCGTGATGCGGTCAACAACGTGGAAACCTTCTTCCAGCAGCGCCCTGAGCTGTTGAAAAAAGCGACCGGCGTCGATCAGCTGATCCCATCCCCGGAGCCTGGCGCGGCCAACACCGGCGGTGAGTTCCACTGCCACCCGGCGAACACCATCAACGCGCTGGGTCGCGTGAAGACGGCGCTGACCGGTATTGAAAGCTATGACGCGCTCTCTATTGACCAGCGTAGCCAGCTGCGCCGCATTATGCTGTGTATTTCCGACACTACCGATAAAGTGGCGAAGCTGCCGGAAGTCAACGCTGACGACCAGCGTCTGCTGAAGAAACTGAAAACCGATATGCTGAGTACTATCGAGTACGCGCCAATCTGGATCATTATGGCGGTTGCTCTGGCGCTGGGCATCGGCACCATGATCGGCTGGCGTCGCGTGGCAACCACTATCGGCGAGAAGATTGGTAAGAAAGGCATGACCTACGCACAAGGTATGTCAGCCCAGATGACCGCCGCCGTTTCGATTGGCCTGGCCAGTTATACCGGGATGCCGGTTTCCACCACTCACGTACTCTCCTCCTCCGTGGCGGGGACGATGCTCGTCGATGGCGGCGGCCTGCAGAAAAAGACCGTCACCAGCATTCTGATGGCGTGGGTTCTCACCCTGCCGGCAGCGATTCTGCTGTCAGGCGGACTGTACTGGATTGCCCTGAAGATTATCTAAATCCGCTTATCCGCCATCGCGGTAACAGCATGAAACGGGTCAGGAAACTGGCCCGTTTTTTTACCTCACAGCCGGCTAGTGCCAGATCAGCAGCGCAATCAGACTCACCACCACCAGCCCGCATAAGGCGCTGGTCAGAATAAATTGCCGCCGTACACGCTCGCAGCGACGAATAAACTCGTCATCGTGGTGATCGCGGTAACGTTGGGCATAGATATACCATACCAGGCGCATCTGTTTACCCGGTTGCCCGTGCGAAGTGAAAAAACCTCCACCATCAACATATTGATAAAGCAAGGGATCGCAACCACGTAGCACAACCAATAACGCACGCAATGATGAGAAGTAGCGTGCCATATTCACCACACAAACGATACACAGGGCCCAAAACAGCGCAATAGTGCTGATCATACGTCCTCCCCGGCGACCCGCCCTCGGAGACTCCTCCGGGGCTAGCGCTCCCCAATACCCGACCCAACATACAATACAAGAGTGCGATTCCGATCACGTTTATTTATCCGATCGGCTCATTAAATAGTGTAGGAGATCAGTCCATTTTTTTACCACAAGGTTAATCGTTATCAATACGTAAGATGAATATATTTGTTTAACTTTAGGTGGGCCAGGTGCATTGACGGAGCGCAAGGGGCGCTATAAGGTAGAAATATCTTCTACAATTAAGTCCTTAAAGGGCTGAACCCCCGCGGGTTAGCCCGCAGGACGCGGGCGAAGCGGCAGCACCAGCTGTCTGGTCCAATGGTCATCGACAACTTATGGAAGGAGTAACACTATGGCTTACAAACATATTCTTATTGCAGTAGATCTCTCCCCGGAAAGCAAAGTGCTGGTAGAGAAAGCCGTTTCTATGGCGCGTCCTTACAATGCCAAGGTTTCTCTGATTCACGTCGATGTTAACTACTCCGACCTGTACACCGGTCTGATCGATGTCAATCTTGGCGATATGCAGAAACGCATTTCCGAAGAGACCCACCACGCGCTGAGCGAGCTGTCGACCAATGCAGGCTATCCGATTACCGAAACCCTGAGCGGTAGCGGCGATCTCGGCCAGGTACTGGTGGATGCCATTAAAAAATACGATATGGATTTGGTGGTCTGCGGGCACCATCAGGATTTCTGGAGCAAGCTGATGTCTTCCGCACGCCAGCTGATCAATACCGTGCACGTCGATATGCTGATTGTTCCGCTGCGCGACGAAGAAGACGAATAACCGCCCGCGCCTTGACCATCAGACTTATCAACGCCCGCTTATGCGGGCGTTGTTGCTTTCTCCGGCGCCATCTCCCCTCCCTCTTCTGCGCTTCACTCACGCGAATTCTTTTGCAGAAAAAATAAGCATATCAATCCAATTATTTATTAATGATTAGTGTGATAAACCAATTAAAAGAAAAATAATCTATATAATAATCTACACATAAGGCAAATGACCACGTCATTTAGCTTAAGAATACTTTTCAGCGCGTTCCGGCATACGCGTTCATACTTTTTTGGGATAGCACGACAAGGCGAAGGAATATGAAAACAACAGCACCTACGGGGTTACTGCAGCAACCCCGGCCGTTCTTCATGATTTTTTTTGTGGAATTATGGGAGCGATTTGGCTATTACGGCGTCCAGGGCATCCTGGCGGTCTTTTTCGTTAAACAGCTTGGATTTTCTCAGGAACAAGCCTTTGTTACCTTTGGCGCCTTTGCGGCATTAGTTTACGGCCTGATCTCCATCGGCGGCTATGTGGGCGATCACCTGCTCGGCACAAAGCGTACGCTGGTATTGGGGGCGATTGTGCTGGCGCTCGGCTACTTCATGACCGGACTGTCGCTGTTAAAACCGGACCTGATTTTTATCGCCCTGGGCACCATCGCCGTCGGTAACGGGCTGTTTAAGGCCAACCCCGCCAGCCTGCTGTCAAAATGCTATCCGCCAAAGGATGCCCGCCTCGATGGGGCGTTCACCCTGTTTTACATGTCGATTAATATCGGCTCGCTGCTCTCGCTCTCTCTGGCGCCGGTGATTGCCGAAAAATTTGGCTATGCCGTCACCTATAATCTGTGCGGCGCGGGGCTGATTATCGCCCTACTGGTCTATTTCGCCTGCCGCGAGATGGTAAAAGATATCGGTTCAGAGCCAGACCACCGGCCGTTAATTTTACGTAACCTGCTGTGCGTGCTGTCTGGCACCGTGGTAATGGTGTTCCTCTGCGCCTGGCTGATGCATAACGTCAAAATCGCCAATCTGGTCCTGATTGTCCTCTCCATCGTGGTGGTCGTTTTCTTCTTCCGCGAGGCTTTCAAGCTCGAGAAAACCGGGCGCAACAAGATGTTTGTCGCCTTTATCCTGATGCTGGAAGCGGTGTTGTTCTACATTCTGTACGCACAAATGCCGACCTCGCTCAACTTCTTTGCCATCAATAACGTCCATCACGATATTCTTGGCTTCACTATTAACCCGGTCAGTTTCCAGGCGCTGAACCCGTTCTGGGTGGTGGTCGCCAGCCCGGTACTGGCGGCCCTGTACACCCGCCTCGGCAACAAAGGTAAAGACCTGACTATGCCGATGAAATTTACCCTCGGTATGTTTTTATGTTCGCTGGGGTTCCTGACCGCGGCGGCGGCGGGGATCTGGTTCGCCGATGCGCAGGGGCTGACATCGCCCTGGTTTATCGTGCTGATTTATCTGTTCCAGAGTCTGGGGGAATTGCTGATTAGCGCCCTCGGCCTGGCGATGGTCGCCGCGCTGGTGCCCCAGCATCTGATGGGCTTTATTCTTGGGATGTGGTTCCTGACCCAGGCGGCAGCCTTCCTGATGGGGGGATATGTCGCCACCTTCACCGCCGTCCCGGAAAATATTACCGACCCGCTGCAAACCTTACCGATCTATACCAACGTATTTGGCAAAATTGGTCTGGTCACCCTCGGCGTCACCCTCGTGATGGCGATTCTGGTGCCGTGGCTCAACCGGATGATTAACACGCCGGCGAGCGAGAAATAGCGACGCCGATTAACCTCAGTCAGCGACTGGCTGAGGTTAACTCTTCCGCGCGGCGATCCAGTCCTGTACCTCAATGACAAACTCATCCGGCGCTTTGCGATACATCTTGCGCGTCAAGTCCAGAATAGTATGTTGCCCTAAGGCCTCTTCCATCCGCTGCTGTGCTATCTCCATCACCGAACGCACGCCGCAAATCCCTTCGCAGGCCCATTCCGGCGGCTGTGCGTCAAACACCGCCAGCCGCTGGCGAATCTCACGGCATTCGAAAATACGCTTGTCGCCATCGATGGCATTTACCACATCCAGCACCGTGATGTGCTCCGCAGGCTTCGCCAGCTGGAACCCGCCGCCCTTGCCTTCAATGCTGCGCACCAGGCCTGCTTTGGACAGCCGGGTAAAGATTTTGGCCAGATAATCGTAAGGCACGCTTTGCAGATCGGCGATTTCCCGCACGCTCATATCGCGGGCATCGCCTTTACTGTCCACCATGCACATCAGGCTATGGATGCCGTACTCAACTCCGGAACTGTAGAATGCCATTCTCTAATCTCAGCCAAAATAAATCTGAGTTATTGTAGCTTTTTCGCTACATCCATACCAGATGGATAAAATGCAAGGCAGCAAAGTATAAATTTAATTAGTTAATTATCAATAATATAAAACAAATTACACCGCCATAACTTCCGCGATCGCACAAATCACATTGCCATCACAAACTACGACCGATAAAATCCGAGTAAATACATCGTAGTTAACCGTGAGTGAAGCCATTATGAGTAAGAAAATTGTGATCGTTGGCGCTGGTTTTTCGGGGATGTGGGCCGCGCTTAGCGCCGCACGTCTGGCCGATAAATATCAACATCAGGCCATCGAGATCGCGGTCATTGCGCCGCAGCCGGAACTACGCGTGCGACCGCGTTTCTATGAGAATGCCGTGCCGACGCTGGTGGCCCCATTGCAACCCCTGTTTGAGGCCACCGGGGTCCGGTTCTTGCGCGGGACGGTTTCCCAGCTCCTGCCGGCCAGTAAGTCCGTGATCTGGACGGATGCCAGCGGTGACACGCACTCGCTGGCTTACGACCGCTTAATCCTGGCCAGCGGCAGTCATGTCAACCGCTCACTGGTCGCCGGAGCCGAGCGCTATGCCTTCGATCTCGATCAGCTGGAAACCGCCATCGTCCTGGAGAAGCACCTACAATCACTGGCCCACCTCGCCGATAGCACATCGCGCAACACCGTGGTGGTTTGCGGCGGCGGCTTCACCGGTATTGAGATGGCAATGGAGCTCCCCGATAAGTTGCGCGCGATCGTCGGCCCGAATGCTAAGACCAGAGTAGTCGTAGTTGAGCGCGGTCCACGGCCGGGTTCCCGCTACAGCGACGCATTACGCGACGTGATTGTCGAGGCCTCTGCTGAGCTCGGTATAGAATGGCGGGTTAATGCTGAAGTCGAACGTGTTGATGCCGACGGCGTAGTACTGAAAGATGGGCACAAAATTGCGTCGCAGACCGTTATCTGGACCGTTGGCGTACAGGCTAACGACCTGACGACACAGATTGACGCTCCGCGCGATCGACTGGGCCGTCTGCATGTCAATCCGGCGCTACAGGTGGAGGGCTATGACGATATTTATGCCACCGGCGACGTGGCCTACGCGGCGACTGATGACAAGGGTAATCATGCGCTGATGACCTGCCAGCACGCGATTTTGCTGGGCAAATTTGCCGGCAACAACGCGGCGGCCAGTCTGCTTGAGGTCGCGCCGCTGCCCTATCGCCAGGAAAACTACGTGACCTGTCTCGATCTCGGTGCCTGGGGCGCGGTCTATACCGAAGGCTGGGATCAGCAGGTAAAACTGACCCGCGAAGAGGCCAAGAAACTGAAGATGTCGATCACCCGCGAGCTTATCTATCCGCCGAAGGCTGAGAAAGCCGCCGCCCTGGCGATTGCCGACCCGCTGGCGCCGTTTGTGTAAGAAAACGTGGGCCCGGGGAGCGAACTTCTGCAGCGCTGGACCCGGGCGCTCCACGGGTGTGCGTGTTTACTCAGGCGTACCGGCGTAGATATCGAACCGGTGGCCCTTGGTGACGACGGCGTTCGGCGTGGCGACGTCCGCCAGCGGCGGTGCATAATCCGGGCGCTTCACCACCACGCGTTTACTGGCCAGCCGTCGCGCCGGCTCCAGCAGCCCGTCGGCATCGAGATCCGCTCCGACCAACGACTGAAACACGCGCATCTCTTTCTTCACCAGCGCGCTTTTCTGCTTGTGCGGGAACATCGGGTCAAGATAGACCACCTGCGGACGCGGCGTGATGTCCGTCAGCGCCGTCAGGCTGGAAGCATGGATCAGCTGCAAACGCTCGCGTAACCATGGGCCGATTTCCGGGTCGGCATAGCCGCGGGCCAGGCCATCATCGAGCAGCGCCGCCACCGCCGGATTCCGCTCCAGCATGCGCACGCGGCAGCCCACCGAGGCCAGCACAAACGCATCGCGCCCCAGTCCTGCCGTCGCATCCACCACATCCGGCAGGTAGTCGCCTTTCACGCCCACCGCTTTCGCCACCGCTTCACCGCGGCCGCCGCCAAACTTACGTCGATGGGCCATCGCTCCGCCGACAAAATCGACAAAGATCCCGCCGAGTTTCGGCTCATCGCGCTTACGCAGCTCCAGATGTTCGCGGGTCATGACCAGCGCCATCAGGTTGTCCTCGTCCGGCGTCAGATTCCAGCGGGCGGCAAGAACAGATAAGGCGCCGTCTCCGGCGCCCGTTTCATCAATTAAGCAGATCTTCACTTCCGCTTTACCCTAAATAATTCACGTTGCATCAAGACAACAAGGGAACAAATCCCTGGGAACGGACAAGCGTACGTGCCCAGGGCGAGTGAGAACAGTTGCCGAAGAGGCAGCTTGAAGTATGACGGGTAAATCAGCCTTTAATCCCGTAGTGATCCAGCATCGCGTCGAGCTGCGGCTCGCGCCCGCGGAAGCGTTTGAACAGCACCATCGGCTCTTCAGAACCGCCGCGGCTCAGAATGTTATCGAGGAACGACTGTCCGGTTTCGCGGTTGAAGATGCCTTCCTCTTCGAAGCGCGAGAAGGCGTCCGCGGCCAGTACGTCGGCCCACAGGTAGCTGTAGTAACCCGCCGCGTACCCTCCGGCGAAGATATGGCTGAAGGCATGCGGGAACCGGCCCCACGACGGCCCCGGCACCACGGCGACCTGCTTTTTGATCTCCGCCAGGGTTTCGAGGATTTTGGCCCCCTGCTCCGGCCGGTATTCGGCGTGCAGACGGAAGTCGAACAGGCCAAACTCCAGCTGGCGCAGAATAAACAGCGCGGCCTGGTAGTTTTTCGCCGCCAGCATTTTGTCCAGCAGCGCCTGCGGCAGCGGTTCGCCGGTTTCGTAATGGCCGGAGATAAACGCCAGCGCTTCCGGCTCCCAGCACCAGTTTTCCATAAACTGGCTCGGCAGCTCGACCGCATCCCACGGTACCCCGCTGATGCCGGAGACCCCGGCGGTGTCGATCCGGGTCAGCATATGGTGCAGGCCGTGACCAAACTCGTGGAACAGGGTAATGACTTCATCATGGGTAAACAGCGCCGGTTTACCATTAACCGGACGGTTGAAGTTGCAGGTCAGGTAGGCGACCGGCTTTTGCAGCGACCCGTCGAGTTTGCGCATCTGGCCGACGCAATCGTCCATCCACGCCCCGCCGCGCTTGTGTTCGCGGGCATACAGGTCAAGATAGAAGCTGCCGCGCAGTTCGTTGTTCTCGTCATACAGTTCGAAGAAACGCACCTCCGGATGCCAGACGTCAACATCGGTGCGCTCTTTGGCGGTAATACCGTAAATGCGCTTAACGACTTCGAACAGGCCGTTAACGGCTTTGTTTTCCGGGAAGTAAGGGCGCAGCTGCTCATCGCTGATGCTGTAGAGATGCTGCTTCTGTTTTTCACTGTAGTAAGCGATATCCCACGGCTGCAGTTCATCAACGCCAAACTCCGCTTTCGCGAAGGCGCGCAGCTGGGCCAGCTCTTTCTCCCCCTGCGGGCGGGCGCGTTTGGCCAGGTCGGTCAGGAAGTCGAGCACCTGCTGCGGGTTTTCCGCCATTTTGGTCGCCAGGGATTTGCAGGCATAGCTTTCAAAGCCCAACAGCTGCGCCAGCTCGTGGCGCAGAGCGAGAATTTCTGCCATCACCGGGCTGTTGTCCCATTTGCCGGCATTCGGCCCCTGGTCCGACGCGCGGGTGGAGTAGGCGCGATACAGCTCTTCGCGCAGCGCCTGGTTGTCGCAGTAGGTCATCACCGGCAGGTAGCTCGGGATATCGAGGGTCAGCAGATAGCCTTCCTGCTCTTTGGCCTGCGCCTGAGCCTGGGCCGCCGCCAGCGCGCTCTCCGGCATACCGGACAGCTCGGCTTCGTCGGCGATCAGCTTGCTCCAGCCCATGGTGGCATCCAGGACGTTGTTGCTGTACTGGTTGCCGAGTTCGGACAGCCGCGCGGCGATCTCGCCGTAGCGTTTTTGCTGCTCTTTCGCCAGACCGATACCGGACAGCTCAAAATCGCGCAGCGCGTTGTCCACCGCTTTTTTCTGCGCGGTGTTCAGGGTGGCGTAATGGTCGCCGTCGCGCAGATCGCGATACGCTTTGTACAGACCTTCGTGCTGACCCACCCAGGTGCTGTATTCCGACAGCAGCGGCAGGGTTTGTTCATAGGCTTCCCGCAGCTCGGGGCTGTTTTTGACCGAGTTCAGGTGGCTTACCGGGGAGAAGATACGCCCCAGCACATCGTCCGTTTCGGCCAGCGGCTGACACAGCGTCTCCCAGCTATACGGCGCGCCTTGCGCGACCACGCTTTCTACCGCAGCCCGGCAGTCGGCCAGCGCTTTGGTGACCGCAGGGACGACATGTTCCGGCTTGATCGCAGAGAAAGGCGGCAGTGAAAAAGGCGTCAATAATGGATTGGTCATATGCGCAGTCCTGTTGAAAAGGGTGAATGAAGCGCGCTCCGGCGCTTTAGCATGAGATCTAGAATGGGGGATCGTTGCGGGAATTTCAATGTCACGCCGTGCGTCGCGCCGGGTATTACTGCAATCAGCGTTTGCCGGGGTTGGCCGGATAAGACGTGGGCGCCGCTATCCGGGGGCTCCCGGCGGCAGGGCGGCGCCCCATATTGCGCATTGCAGGGGGGATAGCGATGCCTTCCTGCAATGCGAATACTTCAGGCTCCCGCTTCAATTAGCGCGTTTTCTGCGCCATCTGCCAGGCGGCAGGCAGGTTCACGCGCTGCCAGAACTGCTGGTCGGCGTTCTCTCCCGCCAGCGGATAGCCTGCCGGAAGCGCGGTTTTCACCATCAGCGCCCGACGCTGCGCGGCGGACAGATGCGGCAGCGCGGTTTCCAGCAGCACTTCCGCGCCTTCCGGCACCTTCAGGCCCGGCTTCGCACCCTTCTGCTGCGGCAGGTCGTAGGTCATGGTGAACTGATAAAATGCGTGCATCGCCGGGTCGCGATACGGATCGTCTTTCCCGGCGGGCTTCGCACACTCGGCCAACGAGGCGCCACACTCTTTTTCCAGCGCCGCGCGCAGCTGATCGCGGGCCTCATTGAATAAGGCGCGATACTTCGCATCATTGAGATAATGCGCCACGTTACGCTGAGCCACCATCCGCGACCCCATCACGTCCAGGGGATAGTGGACGCCGAGCACGATACGGGAATACCCATAGCGCGCCCCGCGCGTGACCAGCGCATCGAAGCGCTCTGGGATCATTTCGGCCATCAGCAGCGCATCGGTATACCCGGTATTGGTGTGCCCGCTGGGGAAGGAGCCTTCGTCGGCGGTATAGGGCTGGTTATCCTTAACCACCACGTCGTCCGGCACCAGATGGATGGTGTTGCCCTGAATCAAAAACGGGCGCGGGTTGTTGAAGTGTTTTTTCGCCGCCCCGGTGCTGACTTCGCTGGCCTTGATCAACGCTGCCGCTTTGCTCAGTTCGCCTTTATCGTAGGCGGTGAGGAAAGCTTTCCCCAACCGCGGCCCCAGCGCATCGCTGAGGAAATAGAGATAGTTAATCCCTTCCGCGTCCGCCAGCGCCTGATGACGGGTCGCCTGCGTCGCATCGCGGTTAATGGCGGTGACCGTGGCGAGGTTATCCTTCACGACCGAATCCGGGAGCGTTCTGAAGGCGGAAAGCAGCGCAATCCCCGCCTGCTGGTTGGCTTTCGCCTGGAAGTCATAGCCGCTGGCCTTTAGCCAGGCCTTATCCGCCTGGGTTTTAGTCTGTTTCGCGTGTTCCAGCTGAGCGCGAGTCAGCGTCGCGGCATCGCCCTGCAGCGCATGGCGCAGCTGGCTCAGCGCCTGGCTTTCGAGGGCGCTAAACGCCGGGCCTTCCGCCGCCGGGGTGACGCTGCCGGCGATCGCCGCCGCCTGATTCAACGAAACGTCTTTCGCCAGAACCGGTAGCGCGAGGAGTAACGCCGACGTCAGAAGTGTGATTTGCAGTTTCATTATTTTTCCTTTTATTCAAACAATTACCTTGCCTTCACGCGACGCTAGCGCTGATGTTTGACATTTTTATGACGCAGTCATGTTTTTCAACGCTTTTGTCGGTATTGAAACAGCGCGGCGCTACAGCGGTAATCTGCGCGGATCTGCGGTAAACTATCGATCATCTTGTTTAATTCCCGGAATCTCCGCATCCATGCTCAGTTATCGCCATAGCTTTCACGCAGGCAACCACGCCGACGTCCTTAAACACACCGTTCAGAGTCTGATCATCGAATCGCTGAAAGAGAAAGAGAAGCCGTTTCTCTATCTGGACACTCACGCCGGCGCAGGCCGCTATCAGCTGAGTAGCGAGCACGCCGAGCGGACCGGCGAATATCTGGAAGGTATCGCCCGCGTCTGGCAACAGGACGATCTGCCGGCCGAGCTGGAGCCGTATATTTCCGTCGTTCAGCATTTCAACCGTAGCGGCCAGCTGCGCTATTATCCGGGATCTCCGCTGATCGCCCGCCAGCTGCTGCGCGAGCAGGACAGCCTGCACATGACCGAGCTGCACCCGAGCGATTTCCCGCTGCTGCGTGCTGAATTCCAGAAAGACGAACGCGCCCGGGTGGCAAAAGCCGATGGTTACCTGCAGCTGAAAGCCAAACTGCCGCCGGTTTCCCGTCGCGGCCTGATTCTTATCGACCCGCCATACGAAATTAAAAGTGATTATCAGGCGGTGGTGGCCGGGATTCACGAGGGCTACAAACGCTTTGCCACCGGCACCTATGCGCTGTGGTACCCGGTGGTCCTGCGTGCGCAGATTAAGCGTATGATCAAAGAGTTAGAAGCGACCGGCATTCGCAGAATTATGCAGATTGAACTGGCCGTGCGTCCGGATAGCGACCAGCGCGGTATGACGGCCTCCGGGATGATCGTCATCAACCCGCCGTGGAAGCTGGAGCAGCAGATGAACAATGTCCTGCCGTGGCTGCATAAAAAGCTGTCGCCGACGGGCATCGGCCATGCCACGGTCAGCTGGATCGTGCCTGAGTAATCGCAATCATCGGTGGAACCTTTTAAACCTCGCGCTACAATCGCGGCAATCAACAATGAAGAGCCTATCCCGGTAGGCGCTAAGGATATACGCTATGAGCAAACATTATGACTACATCGCTATCGGCGGCGGCAGCGGCGGTATCGCCTCCATCAACCGCGCGGCAATGTATGGCCAGAAGTGCGCGCTGATTGAAGCCAAAGATCTGGGCGGCACCTGCGTAAACGTCGGCTGCGTACCGAAGAAAGTTATGTGGCATGCGGCGCAGATTCGCGAAGCGATTCATCTGTATGGCCCGGATTATGGCTTCGATACCACTATCAACCACTTCGACTGGGACAAACTGGTTGCCAGCCGCAGCGCGTATATCGACCGGATTCACACCTCTTACGACAACGTGTTGGGTAAAAACAAAGTTGACGTCATCAAAGGCTTCGCCCGTTTTGTGGATGCCAGAACCATTGAAGTCAACGGCGAGACCATCACCGCCGATCATATCCTGATCGCCACCGGCGGCCGCCCGAGCCACCCGACGATTCCCGGCGTTGAGTACGGCATCGACTCCGACGGCTTCTTCGCGCTGCCGGCCCTGCCGCAGCGCGTTGCGGTAGTGGGCGCAGGCTATATCGCCGTTGAGCTGGCGGGCGTGATTAACGGCCTCGGCGCCGAAACGCATCTGTTCGTGCGTAAACACGCGCCGCTGCGCAGCTTCGATCCGCTAATTGTTGAAACGCTGGTTGAAGTGATGAATGCCGAAGGGCCGCAGCTGCACACGCATGCGGTGCCGAAAGCGGTGGTTAAAAATGCCGACGGCAGCCTGACGCTGGAGCTGGAAGACGGCCGCAGCCAGACCGTGGATTGCCTGATTTGGGCGATTGGTCGTGAGCCGGAGACTGATAATTTCAACCTCGCCGCTACCGGGGTGAAAACCAACGATAAAGGCTATATCGTCGTCGATAAGTGGCAGAATACTAACGTTCCGGGGATCTACGCCGTGGGCGATAATACCGGAGCGGTCGAGCTGACGCCGGTGGCGGTCGCCGCGGGTCGTCGCCTGTCCGAACGCCTGTTCAACAACAAGCCGGATGAGCATCTGGATTACAGCAATATCCCGACCGTGGTCTTCAGCCACCCGCCAATCGGCACCGTTGGCTTAACCGAGCCGCAGGCGCGCGAGCAGTATGGCGATGACGCCGTGAAGGTTTATCAATCCTCCTTCACCGCTATGTATACCGCCGTGACCTCGCACCGCCAGCCGTGTCGCATGAAGCTGGTCTGCGTGGGCCCGGAAGAGAAGATTGTCGGTATCCACGGCATTGGTTTCGGTATGGATGAAATGCTGCAGGGCTTCGCGGTGGCGCTGAAAATGGGCGCCACCAAGAATGACTTCGACAACACCGTGGCGATTCACCCGACCGCCGCGGAAGAGTTCGTGACCATGCGTTAGGGCGAAAGCCGAGCCATTTCATTTCTACCGCTAAAAACGCACCAGGCCAGACAGGATAACTATCTGGCCTTTTCTCTGCGCGTCAGGCTGGATGCCGCATATCCACAAAACAAACCGGTGCTATACCCCAATCAGATAAAGATAAATAGAGAGGGTGAATAGCGAGATAATGGTCGAAATAAGGATGCACTGCGACGTGGTGCCCGCTTCGCGCCGATAAAACTCCGCCAGCATAAAGGGTCCCGTACCGGTCGGTAATGCCGCCATCAGTACCGACGTATGGATCAGCAGTGGCGATAAAGCAAACAGATAAGTCGCTGCCCACCACGTGATTAGTGGCTGAACGAGGAGTTTGAGTATCACCAGCATGGCCACGGTCGCATTCTGGTTTTGCGCTTTGCGCGTCGGCTGGCCGGCCAGAAACAGTCCTAATGCGATTAAGGCGCAAGGCGACGCCGCCCCGCCCAGCAGTTTGAGGAAGACGTTTATCGAGCCCGGTACGCTGACGCCAGATAGCGGAATAATCATGGCGATGGCCGGAGAAAACAGCAGCGGGTTGCAGATAAGCGATTTGGCCACCCTGGCAAAAATGATCCGCCTCCTGACTTCGCCCTGCAACCCCGTTTCAATCAGAACGATACCCACGCCAAAGACAACGCAGACCGTCAGAATGGTGGCAATCAGCGTCGGCGCCAGTGACTCATGTCCTAAAAATACCAGCGCCAGCGGAAAACCGATAAAACCGGTATTGGCATAGCCCGCGTTAAGGGCATCGATTGCCGCGTCAGCCAAATGGCGGGTGCGCCTGATCTGGATGAATATGGTGAAGAAAAAGACACATATCATCCCAAGCGAAAATGCCATGATGAACCTGGGCTGGGCGAGATCGCCCCATTTCGCATTGGCGATAATATCGAACAACAACGCAGGCAACGCCAGATAGACGACGAAACGATTGAGTTCAGCAAGCGCATTCTCCCCCAGGATTTTTAACTTACGGGCAAGCCAGCCGACGAGTATCAGGGCAAATATGGGCAGTACAACGTTGAGAGTTGAGAACATATGACAGTTTCAATGGTGAAAGAAACATACTTTAACTACCGCAATTGATATAATCTAATGTCTTTTAGTAGGCTTACTCATACCATAAAGGTATCGCTAGCATGTCGGATCTACGCCAGTTACGCTACTTTGTTACGCTTGCTGAAACGCTGAATTACGGAAGAGCCGCCGCACAGCTAAACATCACGCAACCACCGCTCAGCCGCCAGATCGCCGCGCTGGAAAAGCGGCTCGGCGTGAGGCTATTTGCCCGCCACCATTACGGGGTATCGCTGACCGAGGCCGGGAAAAGCTTTCATGATGATGCGCAGGCGGTCATTGAGGCCTATCAGCAGGCCTGCCGTAACGCTCGCCTTACCGCTATAGGGGAAAAAGGGACGCTCTCGATCGGTTTTATGATGCATGCAGCGTATTCGACCATTCCTGAACTGACGCGCCAGATGCTCACCGCCTACCCTGACGTAAAACTCCTGCTGCATGAAGCAACGCCGGGAGTGCTGGTTAAAGCCGTACTGGACGGCGCGTATGATGCCGGTCTGGTCTTCCAGACCGGTAAAATAAACAGCCTTAATAACATTATCTTACACCAGGAAAAGCTCTGTCTGGCGGTTAATCAGCAGCATCCGCTGGCGCAAAGGGAGCGGATTATTGCCGAGGATCTACGGAATGAACCCTTGATTGTGACACCGCATGCCGCCGCACCGGTGCTCAGAGAGATGATTGATATTTTTCTTCTTAAACAGGGAGTTGAGCCTTATTACCGTCTGGAAACCCAGCTGCAGCAGACGATTATCAGCTTTGTAGCGGAAGGGCTGGGTAGCGCGCTGGTGCCGGAATCGGTGAAAAAGCTGAATTATGCAGGCGTCATGTACCGGCCTGTTGAAGAAAGCCCGGTGATAGAACAGGCGCTGATCTGGCGGAAAGATAATAAAAATCCGGTCCTCACTTCATTTACGCAAACCGCCGCACGTATTTTTAACGACGACTCCCCGTCAGGCGCCAGGGATCTCATCGTAGCGTAGTCAGGCAATCTGGACTACCGTTCCCGCCGTGACGGGAGCGCCTCGCAGCACCGGGACTGCCATACGGGTACCGGCTGAAAAATCCAACCGTGGAAGTCAGCCACGGCTAAATGTGATTTCTCCTGGCCCGTATTTTCACCGCGCTTTTTGCCGTGATTATTTATGATGATCCAGCGAATGCTCTTTCCATTTATCGACGGTGCTATGCACGACTTTTTCAATAGCATCAACATCGTTATCACGTAGCGCTTGTAACATCATACGGTGCTGTTCCAGAATCGCCTCGCACTGCGTTATATTGACCACCGTGAGCGAACTTCGAAATAGCTCCATAATCGTCGCACCGATTAATACCAGGTACGGATTATGAGTACTTTTAAAAATAAGATTATGAAAATCAATATCATTATCAGGAGTATGAATACCCCTTGCATAATCTTTTTCAGTTTTTTCTATCGATTTTTCCAGCAGCAGTAAATCTTCTTCTGTTGCGTTTTGCGCTGCTAGCCTGGAGGCGGAGAGTTCAAACAAAAGACGCAGCTCTATCAGGTCCTTATCGGTATTTTGCTGCAAGATCATCTGAAAAATCATCGACTGTAGAACATCGCTATCGAACGTACTTTTAATTCGACAACCCTGCCCTTTGATTATTTCGATGACCCCCATGGCTTCCAGCATTTTAATGGCTTCACGGGCGCTGGATTTCCCCACGCCCATTTTCGTCACCAGCTCATTTTCTGAGGGAAGAAAATCTCCGGGTTTTAACTCTTTCCTGATCATCGCATCTTTAATCTTTTCCAGCACCATTCTGGAAATAGATTGTTTGGGAATGGGTGTTATCCAGTCTGATTTTTCTTCTTTATTCATCACTTTTCCTCAATAATCCATTCATAACGGCAAGCTATAAAACAGGAATTTTTCAGTCAGTTATCTTTTCTTTTTCCACCTTTCAATGATACAGGGTTAGACCTGAAAACGGTATACCACCGGCGGCGAACCACAAAAAGGCCGCGCATCTTTGATGACCAATCTTCATCGTCACCAGGCGAAAGTCTTCTTCGCAGCCCGCCACTTTCTTTCGTCGAGGACTTTTTTGCCCCTTCAGGCAGTGGTTTTCCCCTATGAACCCCCAGAAAACACGAGGCTCTCCCCCTTTTTCACACTCCGTCACCTTCGATTTAACAACGTTATTCACCTCACAGAATCTCACAAAGGCCGTTGACTTTGTAATCAGCTAAGCAGCAAATAAGACATAGGTCATCAGATGACCTATTATCAGATGTCAGATCTGAAGACATCCACCAGATTACGATGAACAAACCCAAAAAGCAGCCAGCGTTATTTGTATCACTGGACAACGGCTCCCTGCCGTTATTCACGCAGGACGTCACTGCGGGCTTCAGTGATTATTTTTTGCGTTGTCACCAAAAATGAGAGGTGTCATAGCGGTACACCATAACTACCTATATAAGGTGAAAAATTTCCAGGCAGGATGGTAATTCACTTACATTCAATGACATACACAAAAAGAAAGGGTTGTTAAACGCAATAGCAAGAACAGGAGACTTTAACCACATGCGTGGTTGAGTAAAACACGATGAAAAAGATCTTATTAACCCGCAATATCCCGCACGAAGCGCTTGCGGATGCTGAAAAAAATTATCTGATTACGATGCCCGACGTGGAGAAAGATATGTTCTCCGCAGAGGAGCTGATGGGAATGCTGCCGGATCACGATGCGCTGCTGAGCATCAACGAATATCCCGTTCCACAGGAGCTGATCGCCACCTCCGAACGGCTGGCCGTTATCGGTAACGGCGGCGCAGGATTTAACCATATTGACGTCAAAGCGGCTACCGAACGCGGGATCGCCGTGATCAATACCCCCATATCAGTGGTGGAGCCTACAGCCGAATTAACCATCGGTCTTATCCTGTCCATCACCCGCGGCATCGTGATGTACAACAACGAGCTGAAAGCCACCCGCCATTGCCGCAAGGATATGTTCTTCGAACGAGATATGGTGCTGGAAGGCAAAACACTCGGCATTATCGGCATGGGTAATATCGGCAAAAAGCTGTCCGAAAAAGCCCGCGCCTTCGGCATGCAAATCTGCTACTCCGATCGCTCCCCCCTGACACCGGAGATGGAAGCGGTTTTTCACGCGGAATATCTGCCTCTGGAAACCTTATTAGCGCGTAGCGACGTGATTGCCATCCATGCACCTTATCTTCCGGAAACCCATCACCTGATTAACCGCGATAACATCAAGCTGATGAAGCCTACGGCGTACCTGGTGAACGCGGCGCGCGGGGCGATCGTGGAAGAACGCGCGCTGCTGGATGCGTTGCACAACAAAACCATCCGCGGCGCGGCACTCGATGTTTTTGAATTTGAACCCACCATCAGCGAAGAGATGGCCGCCTTCGACAATATCGTTATCACGCCGCACGTGGGCACCAATCTGAAGGAAGTACGCGTCACGATGCTGAAAGAAGCGCTTGCCGGAATGGCGGCCATTTTAGAAGGGCAGCGTCCGACCAATCTGGTGAATCGCGACGTCTTTGACAACTAACTAACGGCTTCATTGAGCCCAGGGAGAACTGATGAATTACCAGAAACACGTGATTGGTACGCTGGACACCTGCTACGCCGTCTCCAGCACTACGATCGGCAGCAGTCAAAAGCTGATTTTTGCGACGGAAGCGCACGGTGGATGCTACCTGTATGACATGGCGGATAAAACTACGCAGGCCGTCTGGAAAGAGCCGGGAGGCACGCTTTCCATTGCCGAAATTCCCGGTACGGGCGGTGATTTCCTGGCGGTGCAGAATTTCTTCCCGGTTTATCAGGCCGCTGAGTCCAACATCGTCTGGGTTCATCCGCAGGAAGACGGGACGTTTAAAGTCACGCCGTTTCTTGATATTCCGTACGTTCACCGCTTCGGCATCATCCGTATAGGCGAGAAGAACTTCATTATTATCGCCACGCTGTGCACCTCGAAACAGAGCATTGATGACTGGTCCGATCCGGGCAAAGTACTGGTGGGGGAATTACCTGACTCCCCTGATGGGCCGCTGTCTCTCCACGTATTAATGGACGGTCTGACCCGTAATCACGGTTTCTGGCAGGGAACGCTCGATGGAGAGAAAACCTTCCTGATCTCCAGCGACGAAGGCGTATTCGGCGTCTGCCCGCCGGAAACACCCGCCGGCCAATGGCGCATGCGTCCATTGCTCAACAACCCAACCGGCGACGTTGCCGCAGTGGATATTGACGGCGACGGCGTGGACGAGCTGCTGACTATTGAGGCCTTCCACGGTAATCAGGCCAAAATTTATAAAAAGCAGGGTAACCGCTATGAAGCCATTTGGGAATATCCTGGTGAAATTGCCTTTGGTCACGTTGCCTGGGGCGGGAAATTAAAAGGCGAACCGGTATTTATTTGCGGTTATCGGGCAGAAAAAAAAGAATTATTTGAAATCAGTTATCACCACGGAGAATTTAAAACACAGATTATCGACAGCGGTCAAGGGCCGAGTAATGTTTATGTCCTCCAGCAGAACGATCGAGAAATTATTCTTGCGGCCAACCGTGAAAATAACGAAGCCGTTATTTATAGCGTGTCTTAATTTCTTTTACCTCACTTCCCTTAAATAAAGGAATGGTTTATGGCAAACTATTTCGTCGGTTCCGACGTGGGTACCACCGGAACAAAATCCGTCATTATTGATGACAGCGGAAATATATTGGGGTTATCCTATATCGAATATCCATTAATAACCCCTCGCCCCGGCTGGGCGGAACATAACCCCGAAGATTACTGGAACGCGGTTGCCGATACGATTAAACAGGCGATTGCCCATGCGGGCGTTGACCCGCGGGATATTCGCGGCGTCAGCATTAGCGCCCTGGCGCCAGCCTGTATTCTGGTGGATAAAAACTTAAGGCCGCTACAAAACAGCCATATCTGGATGGACAGGCGCGGCACTCGCCAGGCACAGTGGCTACGGGACCACATCGGCGAAGAACGCATCCATGCCGCCAGCGGTAATCCGATCGATCCCTATTACGCCACGGTTAAGCTGATGTGGGAGCGGGACAATCGCCCTGACCTGTATCGCACAGCATACAAAATCCAGACCGCAGCAGATTACCCCTGCATGAAACTAACCGGGCGCGCGATTACCGATTATTCCAATGCCAGCCTCTTCGGCGCCGGGTACGACATCGTCAATAAAAAGTGGGATACCGCGCTGCTTGAGGAGATCGGTCTCGATCCGGATAAATTCCCGGACGCTTTCCCCTGCGACGAAATTATCGGCGAAGTCACCCGAGAAGCGGCCCAACGTACCGGGCTGGCTGTAGGTACGCCGGTCATGGCAGGGACGGTGGATAGCGTGGCGGCCTGGATTGCCGGTGGCGCGACCGAAAACGGCGATATGTCGCTCGCAATGGGTACCGCAGGCGTCATGGGCGTCGTGCACACAGAAGCCCGTTTTACTAAAAACATGATAACCATCGCTCACGCCGTGAACTCACGCGACACCTACACCACGGTCGCCGCAATCACCGCCTGCGGTTCCGTGATGCGCTACTTCCGCGACACCTTCGGACAGGAGGAAACCCTGGCGGCGCAGAGTCGCGGAGCTGAGGTTTATGAGCTGCTTTCAGATCTGGCGCAACAGGCGCCAGCCGGATGCGATGGGCTGATCACCGTGCCATATTTCATGGGCGAACGCACGCCGGTCTGGGATCCGATTGCCCGCGCCGTGGTGTTCGGTCTGTCGCTGTCGCACAGCAAAAGCCATCTACTGCGTTCCTTTATGGAAGGCGCCTGCTTCGCTCTTAAGCATAACTATGACCTGATCCAACAGAGCGGTATTCAGATGAATCTGCCGCTGGTGCTTACCGAAGGCGGTGCCAGTAACCCGTTCTGGCGTCAGATGGTGTGCGACATGCTGGGTGTACCCTGCGTCTTTATGAAAGCAGCCAAAGGCGCGCCGTTCGGCAATGCGCTGGTCGCCGGGGTCGGTTCCGGCATATTCAGCGATTATTCGGTGGCGAAACGGTGGACTGAGATTGGCGCATCCCACCAGCCACAGGAAAAGAATACCGCGCTATATCGTCAGCTATTCCGAATTTACCGGAATATCTACGAGGATATCAAAAGGAATTATCAGGACCTGGCGGACGTCACTGGGTTCCATTAATCCCAGCGCTGCTTCTTGCGCTTTGCGATATATAGCAGTGAGGAATCGACCATGAGTGAGAGCACAGTAAACGTCCCTCGGAAAATCGTCGAGGTGATGAGCCTGATTTATCGAAATAACCTGACGACAATATCCGGCGGAAATATTTCCATGCTGGACGAGAACGGCGATATATGGATCACGCCATCAGGCGTTGATAAAGGCAATCTGCAGGAGCACGATATTGTCCGAATCAACGTAGACGGCACGGTTTTCGGGGAGCATATTCCGTCTATCGAGCTGCCGTTTCATCAGCAGATTTACCAGAGTCGTCCCGATATCCGCGCCATTATCCACGCACATCCGCCGGCGCTGATTGCCGCAAGCCTGGTGCATCAAACGCCACCAATCGATATTGCGCCGATGTTTAAACTGCAGTGTGCAAAAATCGATATCGCCCGCTACGCGCTGCCCGGCAGCCCCCTGCTGGGTAAAAACATCGCGCAGCAGTTTGCCCAGGGCTGCAACGCGGTCATTCTCGAAAACCACGGGGTCGCGGTGGGCGACAAATCGCTGGATGACGCCTGGCTAAAATTCGAACTGCTAAATTTTTGCGCCGCCACCGCCATTCACGCCGCGCCGCTGGGGCCGTTGAAAACGCTCAGCAACGAGCAGTGCGAGAAATTCTGGCGCCTGACGCAGACACTTCAGCGCTATCCGCTTGAACAGGAACATCTGGCCGAACGCCGCATTCTGAACAACATCGTCCATCGCGTCCAACAGAAGGGTCTTTCCCCTTGCGGTTTTTTCTCCATATCGCAGCGACTGAAGGACCATACCGTTTTGATGTCCTGCCCCGATCAGGGACTACACATCCTGACGGAGAACGATTTCGTCCGGTTACCGGAGACACCTGTCAACCCGTCGCTAGCGGCGCTCCATCAGGCGATTTATGCACGCCATCCGCACATCCACACCATCATGACGGCGCTGCCGCCGCACGCTATGGCTTTTGCCTGTACCGGTGTGCCATTCGATTCGCGGCTTATCCCCGAGTCTTACATGGTGATGCGGCAGGTGAAAACGCCGGTATATGAATCGTTATTCGACGGTTCACTCCCCGACCTTATCGACCGACGCAGCGACGTGCTGTTGATTCAGAACGCGATGGTGATGGTGTGCGGCGAAAGTCCGCTCAAGGCTTACGACCGGCTGGAAGTACTGGAGTTCAGCGCCAAAGCAGGGGATTACGCGAGGGCGCTCGGCCGCATCGTGCATATCCCGGCACAAGATATCGAGGATATTCATCAAGCATTCAATCTGTAACCCGCCCGGGACGGGCGGTGTATACCGTCGCGTCCTATTTTTATAATAATGATGGAGGCAATCATGCGATTAGAACAATCGGCAGTCGACGTAGTTTTTTCTTCGACGCCTCAGCAACCCAAAATAAAGTCACTCGAGGTCACCCCCGAGCAGTTGCGGCGGGCTATTCTCACCAGCGCGGTCGGCAGCGCGCTTGAGTACTATGACTTTGCCATCTTCGGACTCGCGACGGCGCTGATTTTTAGCCACGTATTTTTCGCCACATTGGATGCCAACTCTGGCCTGCTCGCCAGCTTTGCCACCTACGGCGTGGGTTTTCTCGCCCGCCCGCTGGGTGGGCTCTTCTTCGGTTCGCTAGGCGACCGCAAGGGACGCAAATTCGTGCTGCTGGTGACAATCGCCATTATGGGCGCGTCAACCATGATGGTCGGCCTGCTGCCCGTCGGCCCGGCAGGGGCAATCGGCCTGGTGTTGCTGCGTTTGCTGCAAGGTTTTGGGGCGGGGGCGGAACAAGCGGGAGCATCCACGCTGATGGCTGAAGTAGCGCCCGCAACCAAACGCGGTTTTTACGCGGCGCTACCCTTCGTGGGTATCTTTGCTGGCTTTGGCATCGCCACCGCAACCTTCAGCGTCATGCAGCACTTGCTCGATCAGGAGACGATTCTGGCCTGGGCATGGCGCCTGCCGTTCCTCGCCAGCATTATCCTGATTGGCGTAGCCGTCTGGATTCGTTTGCGCCTGCGGGAAAGTCCCACCTTCGCGGCGCTGGAAGGAGAGCGCAACGTTGTGCACTCGCCAATGAAGCTAGTGATCAAGGAGGCGCGTCGGCCTATTCTGGCAGCAGTACTGATGCGTCTGGCGGAACAAGGTGGATCGACAATTTATACCACTATTGTTATCGCTTTCCTGGGTAGCGTGGTCGCGCCGCGACTTGGCATGGCTGCGGGGGATCTGAGCCGTATCGGCACCACCGCCGCATTGATTGCCACCTTGTCGAGCGTGATTACCACGCCGTTCTTCGGCGCCATGTCGGACCGCTTTGGCCGTAAAACAATTTATCGCTGGGGAGCGACATTCATGTTGCTGTGGGCAATTCCGGCCTGGTGGATGATCAATACCGGCGACGCGCTATGGGTGACCATCGCGATGTTCGGTGGGCTGGCGATCGGCTGCAACAGCATGTTGGGCGCCCAGTGCTCGCACTTTGCCGAATTGTTCGGTAACCGTTATCGCTATTCCGGCGTTGCTCTGGCGCGCGAGCTGGGCGCGATGCTATCGGGCGGCATCGCCCCGCTACTGGGTATCTATTTGATAGGCCTCTCTGGCGGCGCATTCTGGGTAATGGGCGTCTATACCGGCATTCTCTCGATATTGACCTTAATCGGCGTCGCCATTTCCACTGAAACTCGCGGTCGCGACCTGACCGATCTGAAGGACGCCATTCATTGATCCACGAGCATTTGCCGCCATGATCTGCGGTGAATGCCCGGCGTCACTAACCATACACTACCGAAAGTTAAGCTGCTGCGGTTAAAGGAGAAAATAATGACGACATCAGGTTTGACCCGGTGCGCCTTTTTCCAGGGACGTATTCATCCGGGTATGGAAGCCGCTTTTTATCTACATGTGAAAAACGTTATGATTCCGCTGTGGTCGCAGTTTCCTGAAGTACGGGAAGTGCGCGTCCTGACGCAAGAAAGTGCTGACATCGGGGATCCCGCTTATCCACTGGTCATGGTGATGCGTTTTGATAGCCATGAGGATATTGAGCAAGCCCTCTTGTCTGCGGTACGGGCGGAAAGCAAACGCGAGTCAGCCGTGCTGATAGCCATGTTTGAGGGAACGATCTTTCATACCGTCTTTAATCATCTTTATCCCGCTTAGTCTGAACGACCGTCTGACACGCTGCCAGACGGTCTGCTCTGATTGGTCTCGCTACACCAGTCCCGTCGCGTAATAAACGCCAATAATGAAAAACGCTCCGAGAATCTTAAACAGCGTAATTCCGAGTATCGGTTTATAGGCCTGACGGTGAGTTAACCCCGTCACCGCAAGCAGCGTGATGATCGCCCCGTTGTGCGGCAACGTATCCATTCCTCCCGCCGCCATCGACGCGACGCGGTGCATCACCTCCAGCGGGATCCCCGCCGCATGGGCCGCCTCAATAAAGCGATCGGCCATCGCCGCCAGCGCAATACTCATGCCGCCCGAGGACGAGCCGGTGATCCCGGAGAGAATATTGATGGTGATCGCCTGATTAATGAGCGGATTAGGGATAGCTTTCAGCGCATCGGCCACCTGGACAAACCCCGGCAGCGCAGCGATGACGCCACCAAAACCGTACTCCGATGCGGTATTCAACGACGCGAGCATCGCGCCGCCGACCGCCACCTTACTGCCATCCGCCAGCTTGCCTTTCAGGCTGCGCCAGGCAAACAAAAAGATGGTGACAATACCGCACAACAGCGCCGCCATGACCGCCCAGATGGCGACCATCTTTTTGACATCGCTTTCCAGCGGCGCTTTCAGCCCCGGCAGGTCAATCAGGAAATGGCCGCCGTAGGTCAGAGGAATAAGCCAGGTAAAAATCAGGTTGGCGATACCGACCACAATCAGCGGCAGCAGCGCGATAAACGGATGCGGCAAATTGAGGTCCGCCGGGGTTTCCGGCTCATTCACTAAATTTGTGCCGTAGCCCTCCCCGTTACGCTGCGCTTTACGCCGCATCACGTCGAGATAGAGCCAGCCGCCGATCGCCACGAAGGCCGATCCGAGGATCCCCAGCCACGGCGCGGCCCAGGAGGTGGTGCCATAAAAAGTGGTCGGGATGATGTTCTGGATCTGCGGCGAACCCGGCAGGGCATCCATGGTGAAGGTAAACGCCCCCAGCGCAATAGTGGCCGGCATCAGGCGTTTAGGGATCTGGCTCTGACGGAACATTTCAGCGGCAAACGGATAGACCGCGAAGACCACCACAAACAGCGAAACGCCGCCATAGGTCAGCAGAGCGCACACCAGGATAATCACCGGCATCGCCTTGTTCTGGCCCATTAAGCGGGTCACGGCGCTGACAATCGAGCGGGAGAAGCCGGAAAACTCAATCAGCTTGCCGAAGACCGCCCCGAGCAAAAACACCGGGAAATAGAGCTTCACAAACCCAACCAGCTTATCCATGAAGATATCGCTGAAAACAGGCGCAACCGCCGCCGGTTGAGTTAACAAAACGGCGCCAAGTGCGGCCAGGGGGGCAAAGAGGATCACGCTGTAGCCACGATAGGCGGCTAACATCAATAATCCTAACGCCAGTAAGGCAATCAATACGTCCATAGGGCTATCCATCAGCGTGGCCGCCACTTTTCTCCGAGTTATATGGCGGCCGATGTTATCCAGAGGGGCTTATCCTGCCCTCCGCTTCAGTGCTGAATGCTCACTCAGGGATACCGGCGTAAGGTACGTCTTTATGGCCATAGCGACGCACGCGAACGTTGGCCTGCTCGCCGTGTCCGGAGAACCCTTCCAGCGCGCACAGGCGCGAGCAGTACTCGCCAATCTGCGCGGAAGCGCTATCGGTCAGTACCTTTTGATAAGTGCAGGTTTTGATGAATTTGCCGACCCACAGCCCCCCGGTATAGCGGGCCGCTTTGCGCGTAGGCAGCGTATGGTTAGTCCCGATAACCTTATCGCCATAGGCCACGTTGGTACGCGGGCCGAGGAACAGCGCGCCGAAGTTCTGCATACTGGAGAGGAACCAGTCGGGATCTGCCGTCATTACCTGCACATGTTCGAAGGCCAGCTCATTGGCGATCTTCAGCATCTCTTCCTTGTCCTGAGCGACGATGACCTCACCAAATTTATCCCACGATTGACGAGCGATTTCCGCCGTCGGCAGCACCGCCAGCAGACGCTCAATCTCCGCCAGGGTTTCGCGCGCCAGCTTCTCGGAAGTGGTCAGCAGAATAGCCGGTGAATCCAGACCATGCTCGGCCTGGCCCAGCAGGTCGGTGGCGCAAATTTCGCCATCCACGCTCTCATCGGCAATCACCAGGGTTTCGGTTGGCCCGGCAAACAGGTCGATACCGACGCGGCCGAACAGCTGTCGCTTCGCTTCGGCAACAAACGCATTTCCCGGCCCTACCAGCATATCGACCGGAGCAATGCTCTCGGTGCCGACCGCCATCGCCGCCACCGCCTGAATACCGCCCAGACAGTAGATTTCATCCGCGCCCGCCATATGCTGCGCCACCACAATGGCCGGAGCCGGTTTACCGTTAAACGGCGGCGCGCAGGTGACGATGCGCGGCACGCCGGCCACTTTGGCCGTAATGATCGACATATGCGCCGAGGCCAGCAGCGGGTATTTGCCGCCCGGGACGTAGCAGCCCGCCGCGCTTACCGGAATATTTTTATGGCCCAGAATGACGCCCGGTAAGGTCTCAACCTCAATATCTTTCATGCTGTCGCGCTGATGCTGAGCAAAGTTGCGCACCTGCTCCTGGGCAAAACGGATGTCCGCAATATCGCGCGCGGAGAGCTGGGCATAACAGTCGTCAATCTCCTGCTGGCTCAGACGGAAGTCCTCTCTGTCGAGTTTGTCGAACTTAATCGACAGCTCGCGTACCGCGGCGTCTCCGCGCGCTTCAATGTCCGCCAGAATTTTTTCCACCGCTTCACGAACGGAACGATCGTGCGTTTTTACCGCTTCAGATTCAGCACCGCGTTTGATCCAGGTCGCCATGATTTGCCTCACTATGATGTTAATAAAATGCTAATGCATTCGAATTCACTTGTATCCTGGCGTGAATGAGATGTGATGAAAAGGATCAATGCATTCGAATGCAACGCAGATCGCAAAATGAGTGACAGCGGGGCAGATTCACGCATAATGACGAGGCATTCGTTAGCGGGAGACAAAGGAATGGCAGGTGCAATCAAACGAGCGGTGACAAGTTATGACGTGGCGAAAGCGGCGGGTGTCTCGCAATCTGCAGTTTCCAGAGCCTTTACCGACGGGGCGAAAATATCGCCCGCCACCCGGGAGAAAGTGCGCAAAGTCGCCGCAGAGCTCGGCTATCGGCCGAGTTTTATCGCGCAATCGCTGATCACCCGCCGTTCCAATCTGATAGGCATTGTGGTGCCAGGACTGGTCAATCCGTTCTATTCGGCCGTCCTCGATGAGCTTTCGCATAAGCTTAATCTGATGGGATATCGGGTCCTGCTGTTTTCCATGTATCGCGATGACGATACCACGCCGATCATGGAGGAGATCCTGCGCCATCGCGTCGAAGCGCTGGTGCTGGTTTCCAGCAGCCTCTCTTCCCATTTCGCCCTGGAGTGCCAGCACCTCGGGCTCCCGGTTTTGCTGCTCAATCGTAAAAATGACAGCCAGTCCGTCTCCAGCGTCACCAGCGACAACCTCGCCGGCGGCGCGGCGATTGCCGATTTCCTGCTGGATGCCGGCCACCGGCAGCTGGCGTTTATTGCCGGGAGAGATACCTCATCCACCAGCCGCGACCGGGAAACCGGCTTTCGCCGCCGGCTGGAAGCGCGCGGGGCCAGGCCCCCGTTGCGCGATAGCGGGATGTGGTCGATTGAAGAAGCGATGCACGCCACCCGCAGGCTGATGGCCCTGTCAGACCCGCCGGATGCGCTGTTTTGCGCCAATGACATGATGGCTATCGCGGCATTAAACGTTGTGGTGGGCGAAATGGGTATGCGGGCCGGCCGCGATATTTCCGTCGTCGGCTTTGACGATATCGCGATGGCCAGCTGGCCGCTGATCGATCTCACCACCTGGGTACAGCCGCTGTCGGAGATGGTGGAAGCCGCGATCGCGGTATTAAAGACCCAGCTGGATAGCGCGGAGGCGGCCCCCGTGCAGCACGTGCTGAAAGGCAAGCTCATTATCAGGGGCAGTACCCGGCCGCGGCGTTAACGCCGGGAGTCCACCGTCACGCCGTACCGTTATTGCCATGGCGCATAAATGCCGGACGTTGATTGAGCGCCATATACCAGTGCTCAACCGCCGGCAGCTCCGGGTGGGCAAAAGGGGTCATTTTCCAGCGGTGAACCGACAGGCCGAGCACAATATCCGCCAGCGTAAACTGATTCCCCGTCATCCACGCGCCGGTGCGTTGCAGCTGTGATTCAATGATGTGAACACAGCGGGTCCACGTGGCGATGCTTTCTTTCATCGCCGCCGGATCCTGAAAACGCGGGTCTTTACGCACCAGGCCCATAAACGCATAGCGCCAGGCGTTGTTAAACTCCGTGGCCTGCCAGTCCATCCAGCGTTCCACATCGGCTGCGCCCTGCGGCGTGAGCGGCAGCAGATCCTCGCGCCCGGCTTTGCGCGCCAGATAGCGGCAGATGCTGTTCGACTCCCACAGAACAAAATCCTCATCCAGCAGCACCGGCACCAGACTGTTAGGGTTAAAGGCGCGGAACTCCGGCGTGTCGATGGGCTGGAAGCCGCTGCCGTAATCCTCCTGCTGGTAGGCCAGACCGACCTCGTCGCAGGTCCATAACACTTTACGGACGTTAATTGATGAGCGTTTGCCCAGTATTTTTAGCATCGTGAATTCCTTAAGCGATAAGACGTTTCTTCCACCCTACTCCATCCGGCGACAAAGAGGCAGCTTGCCGGATAATGTGTATAGTTGATTTCAGTCTTTTTTGCCGACACAGGAACCCGCCATGCTAACTCCGTTTAACGTTTTAACGCCGGGCAATATCCGTTTTGGCCGCGGCCTTGCCCGTAGCGCTGCCCCCTGGCTGGCGCAGCATACCGCCCAGGTGCTTCTGGTTCACGGGGCCAGCGCGCAGCGGGCCGGTTTTTTACTCGCCGAGCTGCGCGCCCATCATCTTGACGTGATTACGCTATCCGTTGCCCATGAGCCCTGCCTGGAAGATATCGAACAGGGGGTGCGTCTGGCGCGGGAAAATAGCATCGGGGCGGTGGTCAGCCTCGGCGGCGGCGCGGTTATCGACGCCGGAAAAGCGATTGCCGCGCTGGTGCCGGCCTCGGGCCCGGTGATTGAGTATCTGGAAGTGGTGGGCAACGGGCGGGTATTAGAGGGGCATCCGCTGCCGTTTGTGGCAATCCCCACCACCTCAGGCACCGGCGCAGAGGTAACGAAAAACGCGGTGATTAACGTCCCTCAGCAGCAGCGCAAAGTGAGCCTGCGCGACGACCGGATGCTGCCGGACCTGGCGATCGTCGACCCGGCGTTGACCGATAACGCCCCGCGAGCGGTGACCCTGGGATCCGGTCTGGATGCCATCACTCAGCTGATTGAGCCCTGGCTATGTACCCGCGCCAATCCCTTTACCGATGCGCTGTGCCGGGCGGCGATCCCGCGCGGCATCAAAGCGCTCAGCACGCTGATGGAGAAAGAGTGTCCGGACAGCCGCGATGAGATGGCCTGGGTTAGCCTGTGCGGCGGCCTGGCGCTGGCCAACGCCGGTCTCGGGGTGATTCATGGTCTGGCCGGCCCGCTGGGTGGCCTGAGCCATGCCTCTCACGGCGCGCTCTGCGGCAGCCTGCTGCCCTTCGGCCTGGCGCTCAATGAGTCGCAGATTAGCGACCGGGCCGTGCGTGGACGTTTTGCTGAGGTTCGCCAGTGGCTGGCCGCCGGTCTGAATGTCGATGCGGATACCGCCTGGGAGAGCCTGCGGGACTGGAGCCGTCGCGCCGGGCTGGGCAATCTGCGCGAACTGGGCGTACCGCATGAGGCGCTGGAGCCTGCGGCGCTGGCCGCCAGCAGCTCATCATCGATGAAGGCCAATCCGGCGCGCCTCGATAGCGAGCAGCTGCTGGAGATGCTGGAAGCGGCGTGGGAGTAACGCCCGGGCCTTATTCAGCATAATTAGATTTTGTTGCAAAACGATTGCTCCGAATTTGCGCTCTCGCTTCGGGGCAATTAAATTTAATTTAGCAAACAAAATCAATGGATTAATTATAACTTCACTTCAACGCACCGTGAAGAAGCGTGAGCTAACGCACACTTTTACTCCCGCATACCGAAGCGAATGACTAAGCTTAATAGTCAGGCCGGGAGAGGCCCGGCACCCTGAACTGACGCGATCCGGAGGTCCGTATCCCTATGTCCAGCCAGACATTACGCAACGACAATGGCGATGAGTTAAAGATCGAGGTCGATCTGTGCTACGAAGCCGATCCGTATGAGTTAAAACTGGATGAAATGTTCGACGCCGAACCGGAGCCGGAGATTATCGAAGGCTTTCCGGCCTCCGACGCCCTTACCCCTGCCGATCGTTACCTGGAACTGTTTACCCACGTGCAGCGCTCGCGCATCTTCCTCGACAGCAAAACCTTCCCCGACTGCGCGCCAAAACAGGACCCGCTGGATATTTTAATCCGCTACCGTCGGCTGAAGCATACCCCCGGGTTCGATCTGCGCCAGTTTGTCGAAGAGCACTTCTGGCTGCCGGACCACCGCACCGGCGAGTACGTTTCCGATCCCCAGCGATCGCTGAAAGAGCATATCGATCATCTCTGGCCGATCCTCACCCGCGAGCCGCAGGATCATATTCCCTGGTCGTCGCTGCTGGCGCTGCCGCAGTCATATATCGTTCCCGGCGGCCGCTTTAGCGAGACCTACTACTGGGATTCGTATTTCACCATGCTGGGGTTGGCGGAGAGCGGCCGCGAAGACCTGCTGAAATGTATGGCGGATAACTTCGCCTGGATGATTGAAACCTACGGTCATATCCCCAACGGCAACCGTACCTACTACCTCAGCCGCTCGCAGCCGCCGGTTTTTGCCCTGATGGTTGAGCTGTTTGAGGAGGATGGCGTGCGCGGCGCGCGGCGCTATCTCGACCATCTGAAACTGGAGTATCAGTTCTGGATGGATGGCGCCGAATCGCTGATCCCGAATCAGGCCTATCGCCACGTGGTGCGCATGCCGGACGGTTCGCTGCTTAACCGCTACTGGGACGACCGCGATACGCCGCGGGATGAATCCTGGCGCGAAGATGTGGAAACGGCGCGCCACTCCGGCCGCCCGGCGAACGAAGTGTATCGCGACCTGCGCGCCGGCGCCGCCTCCGGCTGGGACTACTCCAGCCGCTGGCTGCGCGATATCACCCGGCTGGCAAGCATCCGCACCACCCAGTTTATCCCCATCGATTTGAACGCGTTTCTGTTCAAACTGGAGAATACCATCGCCAATATTTCCGCGCTGAAAGGCGACCGGGAAGCCGAAGCCGCGTTTCGCCAGAAGGCCAACGACCGGCGGGCAGCGGTGAACCGCTATCTGTGGGATGAAGAGAGCGGCTGTTTTCGGGATTACGACTGGCGACGCGAACAGCTGGCGCTGTTTTCCGCGGCCAGCATCGTGGCGCTGTACGTTGGCATGGCCACGCACGAACAGGCCGAGCGGCTCGCCGACGTTGTGCGCGCTCGTCTGCTGACCCCAGGCGGCATCATGGCGACCGAATACGACAGCGGAGAACAGTGGGATAAGCCCAACGGCTGGGCGCCGCTGCAGTGGATGGCGGTACAGGGGTTTAAAATGTACGGCCAGGATCCGCTCGGCGACGAGATTGCGCACAGCTGGCTGCAGACGGTGAATCATTTCTACAAGCAGCACCATAAGCTGATTGAGAAATACCATATCGCCAGCAGCGTCCCGCACGAGGGCGGCGGCGGCGAATATCCGCTGCAGGACGGCTTCGGCTGGACCAACGGCGTGGTTCGTCGGCTGATCGGGCTGTATGGCGAGCCCTTATAACCAGGTGCTGTTGGTGAAAGTCATCTCCTGCTATGGTCAGTCATATCCTCGTCCCTCGCAGGAATCGTTCTGATGCCCGAATTGCTTACGCCACGGCTGCGCTGTTCACCGCTGCAGCTGGACGACTGGTCCTTTTTTCTCGCGCTGCAGCGGGACCCGCAGGTGATGCTCTATATTGCCGATGCGCGCCCGCAGCGCGAAATTCGCGAGGCCTTTGATTCGCGCCTGCCGCCGTGGTCGCCAGGAACGAAACAGTGGCTGTGTCTGGTCGTTCGCGACCGGCAAAGCCACCAGCCGCTTGGCCTGACCGGTTACCGACACCATGAAGACGATTGTGCGGAAGTCGGATTTTTGTTTACCCCCGAGGCGCAAGGTCACGGCTATGGTTATGAATCCCTGCGTGCGCTGTGCGACTTTGCTTTTAGCGCGGGAGGCGTGCGGCGCCTGACGGCCACCGTCACCGCCGGCAATCTGGCGTCGAAGAAGCTGTTACAGAAGACCGGGTTTCTGCAGGAGGGGGAGCTACGCGAATGTTACTGGCTGAACGGCCGCTGGCATAACGACTGGCTGTTTGGCTTGCTGCGTCGCGATTACCGCCATTCCATTCCCTAAGCAGCTTGCGGACCGGTGCCAGAGTGTGGCCAGGACCCTGGTGCTGGCGGACGGACGTTACGCCTCTCCTCCCGGAGAGGCCCTCAACGATTACAGGAACATCCCGCCGGAGACTTCAACGCGCTGGGCGTTCATCCATGCCAGCTCATCGCTCAACAGCGCCGCGATCGCATCGCCGATGTCGTCCGGCAGTCCTACCCGGCCCAGCGCCGTTTGCGCGGCAATATGCTGGTTGACCTGGGCATTATCCCGCACCACGCCGCCACCAAAGTCGGTCTCAATCGCCCCCGGCGCAATGATATTGACGGAAATCCCTCGTTCCCCCAGCTCTTTTGCCTGGTAGCGGGTCAGTACCTCCATCGCCCCCTTCATCGCGGCATAGGCGGAATAGCCCGGCAGCGCGAAACGCGCCAGTCCGCTTGAGACGTTGAGGATCCGGCCCTTATCCGCCAGCAGCGGTAAAAGACGCTGGGTCAGGAAGAACGGGCCCTTCAGATGGATGTTCATCAGCTCGTCAAACTGCGCTTCGCTGGTCTGGGCAAAAGGGGCGTTCAAACCGATACCGGCATTGTTCAATAAATAATCAAAGGTATCGCGCTGCCAGCGCTGTTGCAGGAGGCTGGCAACATCCTGAGCAAAGGCGTCGAAACTTGCAGCATCACCGACGTTCAGCGCTAATGCCGCCGCTTTCACCCCTTTTTTCTCGATTTCGTTGACCACTTCCAGGGCTGCCTGCCGGTTGCTATGGTAAGTGAGAATAATATCAGTACCCTTCGCCGCCAGCTTCAGCGCGGCGTTTTTCCCCAGTCCACGGCTGCCGCCGGTCACTAAAGCAATACGTTGTGTCATCAGAAAACCCCTTCTCGGTTACATTTGCCTGTCTGAAGAGCTTATTAGCTGCAAGTTAATCAATAAATAGGCTAAATTACGTTTTACTGTTTCAGTTGAAACAACAATAGGGTTTCAGCATGGATAAAATTCACGCAATGCAGCTGTTCATTCGCGTAGCGGAACTGGAGAGTTTTTCCCGCGCCGCCGATACCCTGGGCCTGCCTAAAGGGAGCGTTTCGCGCCAGATTCAGGCGCTGGAGAGCCACCTTGGCGCACGCCTGCTGCACCGCACCACGCGCCGGGTCCAGCTCACCCAGGACGGGATGGTCTATTACGAACGCGCCAAAGATCTGCTGAGCAATCTCGATGAGCTGGACGGAATGTTTCAGCACGATCCCTCCAGTATCAGCGGCCGTTTACGCGTAGATATGCCGGTCGAGCTGGCCAAAAAATGGATTATTCCGCGCCTGCCGGCTTTTTTGCAGCAGTATCCGGGCATTGAACTGGAGCTGAGCAGCAGCGATCGGCTGGTTGACGTGATTCGCGAAGGCTTTGACTGTGTCGTGCGCATCGGCGCGCTGAAAGATTCTGGTCTGATCGCCCGGCCATTGGGCAAACTGACGCAGGTTAACTGCGCCAGCCCGCAGTATCTGGCGCGATTCGGCTACCCAACCGCTCTCGACGATCTGGCCGATCACGCCCTGATCCACTATGCGAGCACTCTCGGCGTTCGCCCGCTGGGCTTTGAGGTGATGAGTGAGGGGGTCGTTCGCTGGGTGAAAACCGGCGGTACGCTCACCGTTAACAGTACCGAAACCTACCAGGCCGCCTGTCTGGCGGGTCTCGGGATCATCCAGGTTCCCCGCATCGGCGTGCGCGAAGCGCTGCGTACCGCCGAGTTGATTGATATTCTGCCGCAGTACCGCGCAGAGCCGCTGCCGGTCTCGCTGATCTACCCGCATCGGCGCAATCTTTCACGGCGGGTGCACCTGTTCATGGAATGGCTGGGCGACGTGCTGAAAACGTATATCGATTAAGCGCCGCAACCCGTGACCAGACCGACCATCCGCTGGTGGGTTTGCCGCTTCGGCGGCCGATGAACGATTTTACGTATATAATTTTGAAGAATATCGCGGTAAAAAAAGGAAGAAATAACGAATGACATCGGAAAACGACACGCAACGCCCGACCCCGGATCCGGAGCAGCCGGCGGCAAAAAGCAAAAGCCCGCTGGCGGCCATTAACGATTCTGCGGTGGCGCAGAAGGCCAACCAGGCGTTGAAGACCGTGACCGGGACGGCGGAAAAAGTCCAGCGTAACCCGATTATCGCCCACCTGCTGCGCGCAGCCGAACGCTTCAACGACAGGCTGGGAAACCAGTTCGGCGCGGCCATCACCTATTTCTCGTTTCTGTCGATGATCCCCATCCTGATGGTCTCCTTTGCCGCCGCCGGTTTTGTCCTCGCCTGGCACCCGACGCTGCTGCAGGATATCTTTGATAAAATCCTGCTCAACGTCAGCGATCCGACGCTGGCGGCAACGCTGAAAAACACCATTAATACCGCCGTCCAGCAGCGCACCGCCGTCGGTCTGGTGGGGCTGCTGGTGGCGCTTTATTCCGGCATTAACTGGATGGGCAACCTGCGGGAGGCGATTCGCGCCCAGTCGCGGGACGTATGGGAACGTACGCCGCAGGATCAGGAAAAAATTTGGGTGAAATACTTCCGCGATTTTATCTCGTTGATCGGCCTGCTGGTGGCGCTGGTGGTGACCTTGTCGATCACCTCGGTCGCCGGTTCCGCGCAGCAGCTGATCATCTCCGCGCTGTATCTCGATAATATTGAGTGGCTGAAACCGGCCTGGCGCCTGATCGGCCTGGCTATCTCAATATTCGCCAACTATCTGCTGTTCTTCTGGATCTTCTGGCGCCTGCCGCGCCACCGCCCGCGGCGCAAGGCGCTGATTCGCGGCACCCTGATTGCGGCCATCGGCTTTGAGATCATCAAAATTATCATGACCTGGACGCTGCCTGCGTTAGTGAAATCGCCTTCCGGCGCCGCCTTTGGCTCGGTATTGGGGCTGATGGCTTTCTTCTATTTCTTCGCCCGTCTGACGCTGTTCTGCGCGGCGTGGATTGCCACCGCCGAATACAAAGATGACCGCCGCATGCCGGGTAAAACCCACGATTGATACCTTCACGGGCTGAATAAAGACGCAACATTCGGCCCCTTTCATCATTTCAGCAGATAAATCCAACACGTAACTTTTATTTAACTCAAAACTGGATTTATCTGCTATTTTTATATTTATGTGAAGCATTTAATGGAAGTTATTTTTACGGAGCGAAAATTATCCGCTTTTTGGCCATTTTTTCGCCGCCACCCTCCCCTGTAACAGATTGAAATGTCCCTTTTGCTGTGGCTATATGACCCTTCGTTCGCTAAAAATAAGAAAGATCTATGCAAGCCACAGCCACCACACTCGACAACGCGCAGGAAACCCCGGTTAATTCGCGCAATAAAGTCGTCGTCGCCTCACTCATCGGCACCGCCATTGAGTTCTTCGACTTCTACATCTACGCCACCGCCGCGGTGATCGTGTTTCCGCACATTTTCTTCCCGCAGGGCGACCCTGCCGCCGCGACGCTCCAGTCGCTGGCCACGTTCGCCATTGCCTTCGTCGCACGTCCGATAGGCTCTGCGCTATTCGGCCACTTCGGCGATCGCGTCGGGCGCAAAGTCACCCTGGTCGCCTCGCTGCTGACCATGGGCATCTCCACGGTGGTGATCGGCCTGCTGCCAGGTTATGAAAGCATTGGCATTCTGGCGCCGATGCTACTGGCGCTGGCGCGTTTTGGTCAGGGTCTGGGCCTCGGCGGTGAATGGGGCGGCGCGGCGCTGCTGGCGACCGAGAACGCGCCGCCGCGCAAGCGCGCGCTGTACGGTTCTTTCCCGCAGCTCGGCGCGCCTATCGGCTTCTTCTTTGCCAACGGCACGTTTCTGCTACTCTCCTGGCTGCTGACCGACCAGCAGTTTATGGAATGGGGCTGGCGGGTACCGTTTATCTTCTCCGCCGTGCTGGTGATTATCGGGCTGTATGTGCGCGTGTCGCTGCACGAGACGCCGGTGTTCGCCAAAATCGCCGCCGCGAAGAAACAGGTCAAAATCCCGCTGGGGACCCTGCTGACGAAGCATGTGCGCGTGACCGTGCTCGGTACCTTCATCATGCTGGCCACCTACACCCTGTTTTATATCATGACCGTCTACTCCATGACGTTCAGCACCGGCGCCGCGCCAATCGGCCTGGGCCTGCCGCGGAACGAAGTGCTGTGGATGCTGATGATGGCGGTCATTGGTTTTGGCGTGATGGTGCCGGTCGCGGGCCTGCTGGCCGATGCCTTTGGGCGGCGTAAGAGCATGATCGTGATTACCACGATGATTATCCTCTTCGCGCTGTTCGCCTTTAAACCGCTGCTGGGCTCCGGCCAGCCGGTTCTGGTCTTCGCCTTCCTGCTGCTGGGTCTGAGCCTGATGGGGCTAACTTTCGGGCCTATGGGCGCGCTGCTGCCGGAGCTGTTTCCGACGGAAGTCCGCTACACCGGCGCATCGTTCTCTTATAACGTCTCGTCGATTCTCGGCGCCTCCGTCGCACCGTATATTGCCGCCTGGCTACAGGGCAACTACGGCCTGACGGCGGTCGGCATCTATCTGGCGGCGATGGCCGGCCTGACGCTGATCGCTCTGCTGCTGACCCACGAAACGCGCCATCAGTCGCTGTAATCCCCTGCTGCCCGGCGCGCCGCGCCGGGCAGCTTTCTTTCTCCGCCCACCTATTTTTTCATCTGTGACAAAATCGTCCGACACTGATTCGCATCGCCTTCTGCCGGCGACACCAGCGCCAGCAGCGCCGCCGCCGGGGTGACCAAAGTCGCCAGTGCCGCCGCGACCGCCCCGCGAGCAATCAGCGGACCGGCCTTCACGCCGGCTTCTGGCGATTTAAAGGTCCCACGGACATACAGCGGGGAGCGCAGCGTAATAATACGCAATCCCTTGCTCTCCGGGTCGATGGTCAGATCAAGCTGCTCCGAAGCAAAGCTGGCGGTTCCGGTCACGTTAATCAGCGCATTTTCGGTATCAAAGGCGAAAATCTGTGGCCGCGCCACGCCGTTAACCACATTGAGGTTTGCCGCTGCGCAGTTCACCCGCACCTCATCGTCGCCAAAAATCTGCCCGATAACATAGTTCCCCACGTTCAGGCCGAGGATTTCCATCAGGTTGCGGCTAATCAGGCCATCGTTCATCAGCAGCTTCAGATTGCCGTTGCTGTTACCCAACAGCGCCGCCACCGAATTGCCGGTACCGCGCAACTGCACGTCGCCATTCATCTCTCCGAGGGTCTTCTGCATCATCTCCACCTTCGGCATCAGGGCCTTCAGCTTCAGCCGCCGCGCCTGCAGGTTGGCTTCCCCCTGCATCGGTTTCTTATTGCCCTGGAGATGGAGCGTGCCGGCGATAGTACCGTTCGCCAGGCCAAAGCGCAGCGGCTGCAGGCGCAGGTCACCCCGTTCAAGGATCACATGGGTAGAAAGGTCGCTAATCGGCAACGTGCCGCCATGTTCAATCCGCCCACCCTTAAAGCGCACATCGGCATCCATCAGCTGCCATTTATCGGTAGCGAAACGATCGTAGGGCAACACCTTCCCCACGGGCTGCGGCGACGACTCGCCTTTACGCCGCTCGCTGCTGCTGGATTTGCCCCCCGGGTTAACGCCAATCAATGGCCCTAAGTCCACCAGCCGCAGCTGGCGTGAGGTCACATCGCCTGCCAGCTTCGGTCGTGGTTTGCCGGTGGTATAGGTCAGAGAGCCATGAATGTCGCTATTGCCAATACGGCCATTAAAATCGCGATAGGCGAAGCGCGAGCCCTTGTTGTCATTAAACGTGGCGCGCAGGTGGCCATCGGTCGAGAAGGCCGGCGTATCGGGCAGCACCACGCCGGTCAGATCGTAAAGGTCCCCTAGCGAATCCCCGGAGAACTTCAGCCGGAGATCGACGCCGCCGAGATTAAGCGGATCGCTGACCGTACCGGTGAAGGCGACCCGGGTATTGCCGGAGCGGAAATCCCCCTGCAGCGGGAACGGCGTTCCCTCGCTGCGCAGGGCCAGCATGCCGCCGATTTTACCGTCCCCGGAGAGAGGTTCTCCGCGCCAGGTTCCCTTCGCCTGCAGGCCGAAAACGTAGTCGCCGGCTTTTGGCGAAGCGCTGCTGCCGCTTTCGCCGGTCACTTCGCTAAAGGGCAGCGGCTTGCCGAGCGGATCGACCGCGATCGTAATATCCGCGCGCGTCACCTTGTCATCAATGGCGATCCGCCCGCGATCGAACAGAATATTATCCAGCCGGAAGGACCAGCTGGAAGGCGGATTCCCGCTGGCGGAAGCGCTGTCCGAGGCCAGATTAAAGGTCCAGTTATTATTTTTTTCTGACAGTCGAATCAGGCGGGCATCGGGTTGCTCCAGCTTAATCCACGGCAGATATACCGTTCTGCTGAGCAACGCCAGCGGCGCCAGGGTAGCTTCGACGCGCGGCAGGTGCACCATCGTGACCTGTGGGATCTCCGGCGGGTTACCGAGAATAATATCTTCGGCGTGGACGTGCGGCCACGGGATCCAGCTGCGCCAGCCGCGTTCGCCGGCCTGACGCTCCCAGACCACGCCCAGGTCGCCGCGAATCGCAAACGGCCGGTTCAGCTCCGCGGAGACCTTCTGATTAATCGTCGGCTTCAGGCGATTCCAGTCAAAGGTCGCCAGTACGATAAAAAACAGAACAATCAGTAAGATTATCGTCCCCGAGATAATGGCAATCGTTTTACGGGTTCTGGTCATCCCCTCTCCACTCCTTTGCGTCTCGTCAGTCCTGAATATAGTTGAAAAGCGCATCTTGCTCTGACAAATGCGTTTTTCGTCACATTACGCGCGTCAGGTCAAAAAAATAATGGAACGATGTTTTAATATGGTTGACCATAAAAACGGCGCAGCGCACACTAGCGCTAATTTCGATTCCATCTCAGGTCATGACTATGTCTAAAAAAATTGCCGTCATTGGCGAATGTATGATTGAGCTGTCAGAGAAAAACGCGGCGGTTAACCGCGGATTTGGCGGCGATACCTTAAACACTTCCGTCTATATTGCGCGTCAGACCGACGCCAACGCCCTCGCCGTCCATTACGTCACGGCGTTAGGCACGGATGCATTCAGCCAGCAGATGCTGGACGCCTGGCAGCATGAAAATGTGCAAACTGACCTGATTCAGCGGATGACCGATCGTTTACCGGGGCTGTACTACATCGAAACCGACGACAGCGGCGAGCGGACGTTTTACTACTGGCGCAACGAGGCCGCGGCCAAATTCTGGCTGGAGAGCGAGCAGTCCGCGGCGATCTGCGAAGAGCTGGCGACCTTTGATTATCTCTATCTCAGCGGGATCAGCCTCGCCATCCTCAGCCCGGCCAGTCGTGAAAAGCTGCTGACCCTGCTGCGCGAATGCCGTGCTAACGGCGGGAAGGTGATTTTTGACAATAACTACCGTCCGCGCCTGTGGGCCAGCCAGCAAGAGACTCGCGAAGTCTATCGGCAGATGCTGGCCTGCACCGATATCGCCTTCCTGACGCTGGATGACGAAGATGCGCTATGGGGGGAGAAACCGGTCGATGAAGTGATTGCCCGTACTCATGCCGCAGGCGTAGAAGAAGTGGTGGTAAAACGCGGCGCGGATTCATGTCTGGTGGCGATTGCCGGCCAGCCGCTGCTGGACGTCCCGGCGGTGACGCTGCCCAAAGAGCGCGTCGTGGATACCACCGCCGCGGGCGATTCGTTTAGCGCCGGCTATCTGGCCGTACGCCTGACCGGCGGTGACGCGGAATCTGCCGCCAGACGCGGCCACCTGACCGCCAGTACGGTCATTCAGTATCGTGGGGCGATTATCCCGCGTGACGCAATGCCGAAGTAGTCCTGGGATCGCGCGTCGTTCGCCAGCCTCCCCCGCTGCCGCTGCGCCTGGCGGGGCTACGACCGGTGCCGTATGTATATGTAGTATATCGCCCGGGCCAGGGGTTACCCCGCCGCCCGGGAGCTTCCCGGTCGCCCTATGCAGACCGGAGATTGCCGCTGCTTACTGCGCAGGCGCAATATCCGTCACCTCGCTATGCGCCTCGGCCGTATCGCTGCTGCCGGTTGCCGGCGCAGGGACGGGCATCATCAGTTTCTCCCAGGTCGCCTTCAACTCCTTCATGTTGTATTCCGGCTCACCCTGCGGCTGTTGCAGCACCAGCGCCATATCCTGCGACAGCTGTTGACGCAGATACTGGTTCAGCATATCGACGGTCAGCGAATCCAGGAACTCCTGACGCAGCTTCTGATACTGCTCCGGGGCGATATCCACCACCTGGTTTTGCAACGAACGGATACGTTGGCTGATCAGGATATCGGTGTCGGTGCGCGCATAGGTCGCAAACAGCTTTTGCAGCTCCAGGTTCTTCTGCGCAATCAGGGTATCGAACTCCTCCTGCGGCAAGCCATTATCACGCACTTTCGCCAGCTCGCGGGAGACGGCGGTCAGATTAGCGTTGAGTTTATTGCCCGGGGATTCAATATTGATGGCGCACTGCGCGCGCTGATACAGCACCCGGCAATCAAAGCCGAGGCTCACGTCTTTGATGTTGCTTCGGCTCAGGTTCTGCTGCACGTGCCAGAACAGCGCCTCGCGCGCAAGGTCATCACGCCAGTAGCGCTGCAGCGCAACCGAGTCACGAATCGGCTGCCATGGGGAATCCCACATGATCGACAGCTTATCCTGACGCACCGTATTGGTCATAATGCTGACCGGCGTCGTCGGTAACGGCGCCAGCGTCGGCACCGCCGCCGGCGTTTCGCGTTTGCCTTTCAGCTCACCGAAGTTTTTGTTGATCTGCTCCGCCACGCTGCGGCTATCAACATTCCCCACCACGATTAGCGTCATCGCATCCGGGGTGTACCATTTCTGATAAAACGCTTTCAGCTGCTCAACATCGACCGGCTTTTTCAGCGGAGCGGCGGGATCGTGGCCCAGCATGGTGGAGCCTTTCAGACGATAGCGCCACCAGCCCTCTTTGGTGTCCAGCGGCCAGGTCGCCACCATATCCTCGCCCTGCAGGGCGTGATTCACGGCTTCCGGGGTCACCGACAGATTGCCGCTGGTATCCGACAGCCAGCTCAACGCCTCTTTCAGCAGGTCGTTGCGGTTATTCGGCAGGCTGAGATTAAACATGGTGTAGCTATATGAGACCAGCGCCGGCGGAAGCGGGCGAGCGGGGTCGATGCTTTGCTGCCACAGCGAACGGGCCTGCATCGTCGGCAGACTGCCGCTTTGCGTCAATGCCAGGCGCGGGATAAAGTGGCTAAAGCCGCTCTGCTGAGTGCTTTCGCTCAGCGAGCCGATATTCACTAACAGACGGACTTCAATACGATCGCTGGGACGCTGCGGTGTCGCTAAAACCTGCCACTGGAGTCCGTTCGCGAGAGTCCCCTGTTGCCAGGCCGGGTCCGGCTGGAGCGCTTCTGCTTGCACATAACCGGCTGCTGCCATCATCAGCAAACCACCCGTTAACAGTCGAATTTTTGTGCCCTGCATGTGAACCCCTGATGAACATTCCTGGTTACAAAAGCAACCCACAAGCGGGCTGCCAAAAATATGGTGAACGAAGTACGTCGGTTAGACCACGCGGAGATGAAAATGTCGCACGGAGACGTAAAATAATCATTTCGTATCATTCCCCCACCCGGAGGAATGATACCTAATTATGCGCAGGAGCCCGGAGTCCAGCAAGGACAACGGGCCTAACAGAAGGATTTAAGAGGATAATTCGTGCGATTTGTTCGCCGGAACGCGGTTATTCAGGACATCATCCAGCTGCTGGCTATCCAGCTCTTTGACCCATTTCGCCACCACGATCGTCGCGACGCCGTTACCGACCAGATTGGTCAGCGCACGTGCTTCAGACATAAAGCGGTCAATCCCGAGAATCAGCGCCAGACCGGCTACCGGTAAATGCCCGACCGCCGAAATGGTCGCCGCCAGCACGATAAAGCCGCTCCCCGTCACGCCAGCCGCCCCTTTAGAAGAGAGCAGCAGCACCACCAGCAGAGTGACCTGATGGAAGATATCCATATGGCTGTTGGTCGCCTGGGCAATGAACACCGCCGCCATCGTCAGGTAGATCGATGTCCCGTCGAGGTTAAAGGAGTAACCGGTGGGAATAACCAGCCCAACCACCGATTTACGACAGCCCAGCTTCTCCATTTTATCCAGCATGCGCGGCAGCGCCGACTCAGACGAGGACGTCCCAAGCACAATCAGCAGCTCTTCGCGGATATAGCGGATAAACTTGAAGATACTAAAGCCGGTCACCCGGGCGATAGAGCCCAGTACCACCACCACGAACAGGATACAGGTGATATAGAAGCAGACGATCAGTTGGCCCAGTTGCACCAGGGTGCCGACGCCATATTTACCGATGGTAAAGGCCATGGCCCCAAAGGCGCCGATCGGCGCGAGGCGCATGATCATGTTGATGATGCCGAAGATCACCTGCGAGAAGCTTTCAATGACGTTAAAAATGAGCTGGCCTTTACTGCCCAGACGATGCAGCGCAAAACCAAACAGCACGGCAAACATCAGCACCTGAAGAATGTTGCCACTGGCAAAGGCGCCGATGACGCTGCCGGGGATAATATCCAACAGGAAGGCGACAATCCCCTGTTCTTTTGCCTGCTCGGCGTAGACCGCCACCGCATGGGCGTCCAGGGTCGCCGGGTCAACGTTCATTCCGGCGCCGGGTTGCACCACGTTAACAATAATCAGACCGATAATCAGCGCGATGGTGCTGACAACTTCGAAGTAAAGTAGCGCCACCGCGCCGGTACGGCCAACGGCCTTCATGCTTTCCATCCCGGCAATCCCCGTCACAACAGTACAGAAGATAACCGGTGCAATCACCATTTTTATCAGTTTAACGAAGGCATCGCCGAGAGGTTTCATCTGCGCGCCCAGTTCCGGGTAGAAATGGCCCAGCAGAATACCGATCGCAATGGCCGACAAAACCTGCACATAGAGGCTTTTGAAGAGAGAGGTTTTCATAGGGTGTCCTTTGGGTATAACCACAGACCTTGAAGGGGTATATGTCGTCTGTGGCTTAAAAGTAACACCAGGGAAACATTTCAGAAATAACTAACCGCGAAAATGCAACGGAATTGTTAAAAACTTTGAGCTGACTCGCACAAGTCCGCAGCCGATTACAGACTTGCACCCTCTTCATTCGCCGGGAAAAAGTGCGCCGTAAACGCCTCCTGCGCTAAGGCGCCGCCAAACAGATAGCCCTGAACAACCTCGACGCCGGCCTCCTTCAGCCACAGATGCTGCGCCTGATTTTCAACCCCTTCGGCAACAATACGCAGCTTCAGGCCACGCGCCAGCTGGATAATCGCCGGGACCATGCTGGTATCGTCGGGCAACATATCGATGAAGGCCTTGTCGATTTTCAGGATGTCGACCGGCAGCGATTTCATATGCTGGAGCTGACGCAAACCCGCGTAGCCCATGCCAAAGTCATCCAGGGCGATACGAACCCCGGCGTCACGCAGCGGACGCAGCAGGGACACGACCATCTGCGGATCGTCCAGCCGACGGCTTTCGGTGATTTCCAGCACCAGCGTGCCGGGAGCGATACGGTAACGTGCCAGTAACGCCAGCATCTCGGCGCCACGATCGTGGTGCAGCAGCTGTAGCAGTGAGACATTCACCGACAGCGGCAGCATAATGCCGCGGCTTTGCCAGGCGGCCAGCTGGCGGCAGGCCTCTTCCATCACCCAGTAGCCGACCGGCACCATCAGTCCGCAGGTTTCAATACGTTCAATCAGATTTGCCGGCAGCGCCCAACTACCGTCGGCCTGGCGTTGACGCAGCAGCACTTCCGCCCCGCAGACCTCGCCGCTGGCGGTATCCACCTGCGGCTGTAGCCAGATAGCAAACTGATGATTATCCAGCGCCGTCAGAATATCGTGCTCCTCCATCAGCCGACGCTGGGCTTTTTCCATCTGCTCCGGGTCAAAAAACTCAATCTGATTTTTGCCTTTGCGTCGCGCGGCGATAGCGGCGGAAAATGCCCGGCGATAGAGCTGCTCCGCGCTCAGTTCGCCATTAAACATCGCAATTCCCACGCTGGCGCAGGGCCGTAGCTGGATACCGTGCAACGGCAGCCGTTCATTTATGACAGTGAGTACTTGCTTACTCAATGTCACCGCCTGCCACGGCTCGCTCATCCCATGGGCCAGAATCGCAAAGTCATACCCGCTGATCTGAGCCAGCACCATTCGCGAGGGGATAATTTCTCGTAGCTTTTCCACCAGAGTCAGCAGCAGTATCTCCCGCTGGGTCTCTTTCAGCACGCCCGCCGTGTCCTGCAAGGTTTCGCAGGCGATGACCAACAGGGCTGACGTTTGCGGCCGGGCGACCGTCTGCTCCAGCAGCGCCATCAAAAACGCTTTATTCGGCAGCTCGGAAACCGGGAAACGGGTGGATTGCAAAGAAAGCTCATCATGCAGGCGCAGCAGGGTCTGCTGGTTGCGGTTATAGCTCCGCACCAACAGGCCAATTTCATCATCATGGTGCAGCCGCGGCACTGTCAGCTGGTGCCCGAGGCGCGCCTGCTGCGGCAGATCGTTGAGTTCACGGGCGACTTTACGCAGCGGACGGACAATCAGGCGGTTGATGCACCAGGTGATGGCGACCGTCAGCATCAGCACCAGCAAGAAGTAAGCGGTCACTAACGTGGAAAGGACGCTCATGACAAATTTGTAGGTCTGGTATGAGTCGGCCTGCAGCACCAGATAGGCGAGCGGCTGCGGGTTGGCCGGTCTCTCCAGCGAGTAAATCGGCAGCGATATCTGTACCGGCAGTTCGAAAATGCGGGTGATCATCACCGGCACCGGACGCTCAGGGATAAAGCGCATCCGCAGCGCCTGAAATTGATTTGGCAAAACGACATCCGCCCGGCTGACGATACCAGCAGGCTGAATATGGCCCAGAATGGCTTCCGCTTCGGGAATATCCGCTTTCAGGATAGCCGCTGACAGCGGTTCGCGAACGGAACGAGCGATACTTTCTAATTGCGTGGCCGTGGTGAGGCGACTCTGTTGCACAAAGTGAAACAACAAAATGGAGCAAAAAACCAATACAAACGCCATGGACACGCCCGCGACCATCGCCATCTGTTTAATTGTAAGTGAACGGCTGACGCGCAACTGTGTTCTCCACTGATACTTAACGCATGTCCGGCCCGGATCCATCAACGCCGGTCTTTATCCGCTGGGGCGCCCCGCAGCAGGCTGATTATATACTCAAACGCGTTCGCCTCGCAGGACGCAAACGACTCAGGCGTTGTTGAACAGCGCTGACGCTGGCCCCGGAGGAGCAAAGGCCCACCAACGGGCCGATCGCGAGCGCAGGCGCTATACCTCGGCGACTCGAAGTATGACGAGTATACGCGAACAGGCGGGTGGAGTGACGCCCGATCGCGTAATTCAGCCTAATCTGCTACCAATCAGCATAGGGGACCAGCGGCTGCGGCGGCATATTCATATCGCCCTGCCAGCCGGAGGCCGAGTAGCGAACGTAGAGCAGCGCGTGGCTCGGGGTATAGTCCTTCGCCTGCTGAATATCCACCGCCGCGCCAACAAACCAGTTGCCGGTGACCCGCCGTTCAACCAGCGCCCGGGCGGTATAGCCAAAGCCGTGGCTGCTGCTGCCCTCTTCCGTTAGCTGACTCGCATCAGCGCGGTACTCTGAGGGGATCAGGTTCAGCAGCGGATAGCGCGCCTGAGTTTGGGTCCGCGAATGGGACCAGGAGACGGAACCGCCCAGCTCCCATGACCAGCTTTCGCTGCGCTGACGCCAGGTAACCGGCACCGCGAACGAGACGTACTCCTGCGGGCTGTAGTAGCCGCCCTGTCCCAGAGTGTAGCCGCTGAGGTCTTTGTCATAGTGCCAGAGCATGTTGTTCAGGCCGACGGTGACGCGACGGTTATCTTCGTTGATAAGCTTATAGTAATACCCGGTCATCCAGCGCACGCGCCAGTTGTCCGCCACGTTTTTCCCCGTGAGCCGATCGGCGCCCAGAGAAGACCACACGCCGTTGGCCTCGCCCTTGTCGTAACTCAGGCTGATGCCGCCGCCGTCGGCACGCACGCCACCCCAGGTTTTCCCGGTATGGCTGCTGCTGTCTTTCTGCCCGCCAAAAGCCAGCAGGGAGCTGGAAATCGGTCGACGGTGCATATTCAGGGTATAACCGACCGGCCCGAGATCGTCGCTGTAGCTCACTCCCCCCACCACATCGACCACGTTGAAACCCATCGGTGTGGTGCCGATATCGCCGCTCCAGGTATCATTCTTCCAGCCCACCGCAACGCTGGCCCCACCGTCGCTCTGGTTCTTGCTGCCGCTGGTGCAGGCAATTTCGCCACAGGTGCCCCAGCTCGGGGAATAGCTGCCGTCGCTGTGAGTTGAGAAGCGGCCGGCATCCATATTCACCAGGTCGGTACGCAAGAACATTCGGCCATCGGCAAGCGGGGCGTCCACATGCAGCATGGTGGTATGCGCTTTCAGGTCGGAATAGCCGCCGGTGCCGCTGGATCCCCAGAAGTCATGTTCGAGGGTGACGTTCAGATCCTGCTGGCGATAAAGATCTGCGGCATCGCTGCGGATCCCGCGCTTCAACCAGTCATCGCTGCTGTCGTTGCGGGTCAGGCGGGTAAAGGCGTCGTTATCCTGCGGACGAGCCGGGGCCACTCCGGAGGCCACCAGCGCGTCTTTGTAACTCTCCAGCGCCCGCTGCGGCTGGCCGCTGCGGGCCTGGAAGCGCGCCGCGTCGCGCAGCACCAGCGCACTGTCCATGGACGGCGGCTGCGCTTTTGCCTGCGGGATGATGCGGTTGAAGATTTGCTGCGCCCCGGCGGTATCACCAAAGCCGGCTTTGGCCAGCGCCACCCGCCGCTGCATATTGATTGAATCGTTCTCTCCGCCTTTCAGCTGTGCGACCTGCGCACGCGCGGCAGAGTCGTCGCCCGCGGCGAGATAGACTTCCGCCAGCCCCAGACGGGCATCGCCGTTGTTTGCCTCCTGATGCAATACCGCGCGGTATTGGGCAATCGCCGTCTGGCTATCGCCGCGCTGCTGCGCCCAGTCCGCGAGGGTCAGGGCGTAGCGCACCGAGGCCGGCTGCTGCTTAATCAATGCGATGGCCTGTGCTTCCTGCCCGCTATCGCGCAGCAGGTTGGCCTGACGCAACACTTTATCGCTTTGCAGTCGCGCCTCCAGCTCACGGATATTATCCGTCCACTGACCGCGCGGCAGAGTGTGAATCTGCGCAAGGGCCATATCGTCCTGGTTGTTCGCGGATAAATACAGGCCCCAGGCATACACGCGCTCGGCATCGCCGGGCCTGCGGTTGACCATATTGCGCATCAGCGTATCGGCCTGTGCCTGCTCGCCTGCGCTAACCAAATCACGGGACAAACGGTAGGTTATCCAGACGCTATCCGGATCAAGCGCCAGACGCCGACGCTGCACTTCCGCCGCCTGCGCCCAGTTTCCCTGGCTTTCCAGCGCTTCAGCCTGTTTCTCCAGCCGCTCGTTGGTCAGGCTACGTTCAATATCGTCAATGCTGCGTCGCTGGGCGGGGGGTAAGCTGGCGATAAAGGCGCTGGCTTTGTCCGCGGATTCCGCCCGATACAGGTTAGCCAGCCCGCGCACCGCCAGGCTGTTGTCGCGATCCATACGCAATGTGCGCTGGTAGTAGCGCTCTGCGGCGGCATTATCTTTGCGCGCCGCGGCAACATCGCCGAGCCCAAGGAGCGCATAGCTGTCGGTATTATCCACCCGCTGCGCCTGCGCGTAATAGTTTTGCGCCTGCGCCAGCTGCCCGGCTTTCAGCGCGCTATCGCCCTGCTTGATCAACAGCCAGTAGCGGTTGGTCTGCAGCAGGCTGTTCCATTTGCCACGGCTCGGGTTATCCGGGTCCATGGCGATCGCTTTACTCAGCTGGGCCACGGCGCGGGCCCTGTCGCCGCGCTGTGAATAAGCCTGGCCCAACGCCCCCACGGCATCGCTATCTTTGGCATCGGTGCGGATCGCCCGCTGTAAATCGGCCACCGCCCGGGTGGAACGATCGTTCCTGACCGCCGCCAGCCCTTCCGAGCGGGTGCGGAATGCCGGGTCCTGCTGCTGCGCCTGCTGCCGATCGAGTAGCACCCGGGCATCCGCCGCCGAGGCGCCGGTGGTGAAGAGCAGCAGAAAACGTTGCAGCGCCTGCACGCTATCACGGCTAACCGGCATCTCTTTTATTTCGTCAAGCCACATATCGGCCGCGGTACCGCGGCCAGCGGCCGAGCGCGCCATCTGCTCTAAATAAGCAAAGCCTTCTTTCGGCTTATCGTCAGCAAACATCTGTTTAGCCAGCGCCGCCTGCAGATCGGCATTGCCTGGACTACGGGCATCCAGTTTCTGCAACTGCGCGACGGCTTCTTTATGCCGCGCCGGCAGACGCGCCACCAGCGCCCAGTATTCAATCGCCAGGGTTTGATCGGGGGGGACGCCGCCGAACAATTTTTCGAAAGCGGCCACCCCTTCTTCCACCCGTCCCGAGACGCCCAGCAGACGGGCCTGCTGTAGCTCCTGACGTCCGTCGTTAGTGTTGAGGTTCATTTCACTGCGTGAGGCCTGTAGCTCCGGTGAGTCCGGAGCCAGCTTTGCCAGCTTATCGAGCTGTTTTTTCGCCTCAGCGGTATCGCCCTGGCGCAGCAGATAGCGCATCCGTGCGGCAATCAACCCGGGATTATTCGGGTCAATCAGCTCCAGGCGGTACAGCGATTGCTTAACCAGATCTTCACGATGACTCGCCTCGCCCAGGCGAACCTGTTCCAGCAAGTGCTCCTGAGCAGGCGTCGTCGCGGCCTGCACCAGCGGCAGCAGACCGATACCCAGGGATAGCGTGATAATACTTAATCTGAACTTGCGCATTCCTGGTCCCAGTCAGGTCGTAATTCGCCACCCGCGGTGAAGCGAAAACGATGTTGATCCCATCCCTGGCCGAAAAGGGTCAGGACTGCGCTGTAGTAAGCGTCCGCACCGGGATAGTTATCGGCGACGCGCTGGCGCTGAATGGCCCGCGCATCGTCATCTTGCAAAAATGGCAGTACCGACGCCGAGAAGCCGACCGGGCCATGACCGCTGGTTTTACCGCTGGCAATATTCACTTTTTCCGGCGGCACGCCCTGGCGGAGAGTCTGCGCCGCCATCGGTTTAAAACGCTCCACCAGTCGCGCCTTCTGCTTATCACCGGCATCCAGCATACCGACCCACAAATAGACGCGAATGGCGTCATAGCTGCCGACGATCGGTTTGTCCGCTTTCAGCTGCCAGCCCTGGCCTTTTTCGTAACGCACCCAGTCGGGAGAAAAGCCTTTGGGCGCCGTCTCCAGCAGTAAACGTAAGTTGCTGTCACGGACTTTCGGCCAGGGGGCGCCGAAGCGGGTAAAGTAGCTGGCCAGCTGCGGCGGGAGATAGCTGGGATTAAAGCGCCAGCCTTTATCGTCAGCAAAACCGACCTTTCCAGGCAGCACCAGCGGCCCCAGCCCGGGCACATTCGCCACTTCCTCAGCCGCAATACGCGACAGCAACGCCTTGCCTACCTCGGTGTACTGCGGCATCTGCCACAAACGTCCGGCTTCCAGCAGCGACCAGGCGGTCCATAAATCGGAATCAGAAGCGGAGTTGCTATCCAGCAGGGTCCACTCGTCCTCGCTTTTCTTACCCCACAGCCAGCCCGGCAGGTGCGCGCGCAGATCGCCCGCCGCGAGGTTGTTCTGCGTCCACTGGAACAGCTTACCGAAGCCAGCGCGATCGTTGGCCGCCAGCGCAAAGAACAGGGCATAGCTTTGCCCTTCAGAGGTGGTGATTTTTCGCGGATCGCTGGGGTCAACCACGCGCCCTTGCGCACTCACGTACTCTTTTTTAAATTGCTCCCAGGCCGGCCACTGACAGGCGGCGCTCGCCTGCGCCGCCGCCAGCATCAGGACTGTCAGGATGACTCCGCGTACCGCGTTCATCATGATTTACTCATCATCCAGGTGGAGACGACGGCGGCTGACAATACGCAGCATGCGCCACAGCACCCACGCCAGCAGCACGATACTGACCGCCGCCAGAATGGCCAGCAGCACCGGATGGTTGGCGAGGGCAAACCAGATGCGTTCAAACCACGGCAGGTGGCCGACATAATACACATCGCCTACGCGCAGGCTGTTGACGCCGGATTCACGAATAACCGCGGCAGAGCCAAACATCGCCGCCCGTTTGCCGCTATCGTTCAGGGCCTCATTCAACAGTTCGTTGCCGCGGGCGCTATCCGCCAGCAGGGCCACGACGCTGCGCTGATCGTGATACGGCGACTGGAAGCTGATAATGGCCGCCATCGGCCCCGAAGAGGTGATATCGGTACGCGTATTCGGCGCCCGGGCGTCATCATCCGGGTAAATGCTCGGCAGGTCGTAATGACGCATCGGCATTTTCACCCAGCTCCTGGTCGCGTCTACCAGCAGGGTAATCTTGCTCTCGTCCTTCAGCGCTGGCGGAATCGAACCAATCAGCAGCAGATCGGCATCTTTATCCTTAATCTTGCTGCCATCGTCGGTCATTTGCAGATTGATAGCCGCCAGGCCGGTCTGCGCGCCGATGCCGCCAACGGATTCCAGCAGCGTCGCCACCTGACCCTGAGTCGGCGTCTTTGGCACCACAATCAGAGTGTCGGACAGATCGGCCATCCGGCTATACGGGAAGCCTGCGTTGGCAAACACGCGCAGGTCCGGCATGGCGATAAAGTGGTAATACTTCGAGAAGTCGATCGTGGAGTCGTCGCCAATCACCACGTGGTTCTGTACCGGCTGGAAGGTAATGCAGTTGTCGATGGAGCCGCCCGGCATCGGGTTCATGTACTGGAAATCGAAACGTAACTGGTTCATCGCCCCCAGACGTAGCGCCGGGATATTCACTTCCGCTTTGCCGTCCAGCAGCCCCTGCAGCACCGGCAGACGCAATATCAGCTTATTGACGTCCTGAGAGCTATTGAGGCTAAACGATTGCAGGAACCGATCGTTAAGGCTGATATCCATGCGTGAGCTGTCTTTCATCGGCGGCATGGTGTAGCGATAGTTCAACCGCATATCAATGCCGTTAGCACGCAGCAGATAGAGGTCCGGCGGTAAATTCAGCGCCACGTTAATCGAATCCGGAACCAGACCGCTGGACTGCAGCTGCTGTTCGTAGGTTTTCAGTTCGCCAAACGTCACCTCACGGTCGGTACGCACCCAATTCGGCGCATCGTAAGGTTTACGCGCCTGCAGCACTTTGACGCCATCCACCACCACGCTGCTGCCGCGGAACAGAATATTGCCCTGCGCAATCCCCTTTGCCGCCAGCAGCAGATCGTTATCGTCGCGCCCAAAGACCACCAGCAGTTTCACGTACGGGTTATGCGGATGGTCAACCATTTCGATGGTCGGCGCCTTCACCGGCGGATGTTCGCGCAGGAACGCCGGGCGTTTGTCGTTGGTCGCAAAAACAATGGCGTTGCGATCCGGTAGTTCATTGAAATAGACCGGGAACTGCTGACCGCGCCAGCCGGCCTTACTGCCGAACCACGAGGCGACGATCGCCGCCGCCTGCTGTTGCTGCGTATCCGGCGCCCCAGCAAAGACCATCGGTAACGTCAGCGGTCGGTTGTCCCGGGCGTCGAAGAACGGCACCGGGAAACGCGACAGGTCGTTACGCACTGCCAGCGCCTGGTAGGTCAAATCCAGGTTGCTGTTACGCCCGACGTCCAGCCACAGGGTGCTGCTGGCCGGGTTCTCACACACATCGCGGTAATGGCCGACAAACTCCAGCCGCAGGCGGTTAAAGTCGGTGATATACAGCGGGTCGACAGGGATCTGCGCACTGACTTTCTTACCCAGCTGCTCTTTGGTGACCGGCAGTACGCCCATCAGCTCGTCGTTGAGGTAAACCTTCAGCTGTGACTGAACCGGCAGCAGCGAAGGCGACGGCGTATACTCGAGATTCAGCAGGGCTTTCGTGACCACCTCGTCGCTGCGCATGCCAAACTCCACCGCGCCGTCGGGATGCGCGCCGCGCAGCACCATACTGCCCGGAGGCGGGGCAATTTTCGCGAAAGAGAGCTTCACGTCGCGGGTTGGGACATTCTCCGTCACCACCACCGGCGCCGCGGGGTCAACCACGGTTGCCGCAGGTTGGCTATCGGCAATCTGCGGCGTCGGAGCCGTCAGCATGCCGGCAGCCGGCGCTGTCGCGGCGGCTGCCGGAGCCGCGGTTGTCGTGGGCTCCGCATAAGATGCGAAGGGGTACCAACCAGCCATTCCCACCGCCACTGCACAAATCAAGGAGAGTTTTCTTTTCATCGTATTATCATCATTGTTGAGCCATTTCTGGTGCGGAAGAGAGTTTCGCCGCGGCGCGTTCAGGCCGGCGGGGAACAAACGAGACTATCCAGGCAACCAGCGTGGTGAGCGAGCGGAAAATAACCTTCACCGACGGCGGCGAGAACTCCGCCAGGTGACGATATCCACGGAGCCCCAGTTTCAGGATATCCAGCAGGCTTTCCATCGGCTTATCTTCCGGGAAGCTATCCTGCCAAAGCGCCCACGTATCGGCGCGGGCAAATGTACACTGCACAAAATCAATATGTTGCTGATTGGTCAACGGCATCAGCTGCAGACCGACTTCGCTGCCATTCACGCGCGCGACCCGTACCGGGAAGACATACTCCTGCTGTCCGCGTTTGAGCAGCAGCTTCGCCTGCTGCCCTTCCAGCACCTGCGCCTTACCGTGAATGTTGATCCCCAGCCCGCCATCGGAATAGTCATGGACGGTACAGGAGAACAGGTGGCCATCTTCGCGGGCAATCGCTGCGGGCATGCTCATTTCCACACGATGCGAACGGCGGACCTGTTTGCTTTCCACCGATACCGCCACCGCACCGCCGAGAATAATCAGGTTATAAAATACCCAGACAATACTCACCCAGACGGTCAGGATTTCGTTTTCCGGGCCGTACATAAACCGCCAGATGCCGGCCGCCACGCCGAAGAGGTTCAGCAGCACCAGATAGATATAAGGTCGGGAAATCACCCAGTCGACATACTCGTCGGCCACCAGCCCGCCCTTCGCCGTCACGTTGAACTTGCCTTTGTGCGGATTAATCAGCGCGACAAAGGTCGGCGGCGCGATATACCACGCCAGCGTCGTTTCGTAGATTTCGCTCCAGAAAGAGTGGCGGTATTTCCCCTGAATCTTCGAGTTCGTCAGGCTGGCGTGAATCATATGCGGCAGGACAAACAGCGCGATCATCAGCGCCGGGGCATAGATGATATAGGCGTGCAGCAGTAAAAATGCCAACGGTGCGGTCAGGAAGATCAGCCGGGGGATACCGGATAAGAAGTGCATCATCGCATTGACGTAACAGATCCGCTGCGCCAGCTTCAGCCCTTTACCCAACAGCGGGTTATCCAGGCGGAAAATCTGCACCATGCCGCGCGCCCAGCGAATACGCTGACCGATATGCGCCGACAGGCTCTCGGTCGCCAGCCCGGCGGCCTGCGGAATACGCATATAGGCGGAGGTATAACCGCGGCGGTGCAGACGCAGGGAGGTGTGCGCATCTTCGGTCACCGTTTCAACGGCGATACCGCCAATCTCATCCAGCGGCCCGCGCCGGATGACCGCGCATGAACCGCAGAAGAAGGTGGCGTCCCACATGTCGTTCCCGTCCTGCACCAGGCCGTAAAACAGGGTGCCTTCGTTCGGCGTCTTACGAAAACGGCCAAGGTTGCGTTCAAACGGATCCGGAGAGAAGAAGTGGTGCGGCGTCTGCATCATCGCCAGCTCTTTCTCTTTCAGAAACCAGCCCATCGTCATCTGCAGGAATGAGCGCGTCGGCACGTGGTCGCAGTCAAAGATCGACACGAACTCGCCTTTGGCGTATTTCAGCGCATGGTTGATGTTCCCGGCCTTCGCATGTTCATGGGTGGTACGGGCGATATAATGCACGCCGACATCTTTCGCGAACTGGCGGAACTCTTCGCGGCCGCCGTCATCAAGGATCCAGATATTGAGTTTGTCTTTCGGCCAGTCGATCCCCTGCGAGGCGTAAATGGTATTTTTCACCACGCTCAGGTCTTCGTTATAGGTGGGCACGAAAATATCCACCGTCGGCCACCCGGCCATCTCTTTTGGTAGCGGCACCGGCTGGCGATTCAGCGGCCATACCACCTGGAAATAGCCCAGCACCAGCACTATCCAGGCATAGGTTTCGGCAAACAGCAGCACGAGGCCGCACACCAGGCTTACGGGATCGTCCCAGTTCAGCGTTGAGGTGTAGCGCCACCAGATGTAGCGGCAGGAGACGGTCAGCGAGAGAACAATCAGCATCAGGGCCGAGAAACGCCCCGGTATACGCCGCACCAGCAGCGCCACGCCCCACAGCAGCAGCAGGAAAATAAACTGCGATAGCGGATTAAACGGCTGGGTAATACACAGCAGCGCCAGCACCAGCGAGAAAAAGACCACCACGCCGAGAATCGCCTTGCGCAACCGCGGGTTAAGATGCGCCAGCTCTTTGTGTTTATCGAGATGGCCGCTGCCGGCGTTCACCCGCTCGGGCAGTTTATCCAGCCACTGCGCGTAGCGCCCGTGTACGCCTTCCAGCGCCGCCAGCGTTCGCCAGTTGGCCTTTTTATCCGCTTCAGGTACCCGCGTCGCCAGCAGCCACAGGGATTGCAGCAGATAGCGAAGGGGATCCAACGGCCGCGGACGATGGGGATTAATATGCGGAAAATAGCGGCCATGGTTTGCCAGAATCGCCTGCCAACGCGGGGTTTCCAGCGGCATCAGCGCCCATACCAGCGACACCCACAGGCACCCCAGCGTTGCCGACAGCCGCGACGCGCCGTGCTGACGATAGTCGTTGTAGCGCTCGCTCAGGCGTGCTGCGACCGGAGGCGCCAGCAGCAGGGTGCTCAGGCGCATCATTGCGCCTCCTGGCGGGAATAGTGCAGTAAGCACCAGTTGGCAAGCGTGAGGATCTCTTCCGCCGCCAGCGAGTCCTGACGATATTCTCCCAGCGGTTGCTTCGCCGCCAGGCACTCCGCCATCGCCTCATCGCGGTGGACGGTGACCGGCAAAATACGGCGCTGGCTCTCCAGCCATAGCTGGTATAAATCTTCCTGCAGCTGGCTGCCGACGCGCAGATCGTTGATCAGAATATCGCCATTCGCCGCCAGCGCCTGTTGATGCAGGCGAATGTGGCTATTGCCATCCGGGTGCACCACCACCAGCGTACGATCGCAGGCGCTAAGCAACGAACGGGTCAGCGGGGAAAAACCGTCCGCTAAATCCAGCAGCAGCCAGCGATGATCGCCCTGCTCCGCCAGCTTCCGCACCATCCCGACGATCGGTTCCAGCGTCGGATAGAGCCTATCGATATTCTCTCTTTCGCCCGGCGTAAGCTGGCCAAAGGGCAAAATATCGATATGCGAGGTATAGCGAATACCGGCATCACGCCAGTCGCGCCCGTCAATCAGCGAACGCGCCCAGCCGTCGCGATGGCTCGCGTCGACGTTGAAAAAAAAGCGCAGCATATTGTCCGGGCTGGTGTCGATCGCCAGTACCGTCTCACCGAGGAGCTGTAACGCCCAGGCTAATGCAGCGGTAATCGACGTGGTGCCGACGCCACCGCGTATCCCCTGTAATCCAAGAATGGCCATCGACGGCGTCCTTACTTTTTCTCTGCGAGTTCGGCCAATAACGGCCAGCGTTTCAGCGCCGCGGCTAATTGCTCGCGTCGGGAAATGTCGTGGTAATCAATATCGGGCAGGGAAAATGCCCGGCTTAAGGCCAGGAAATCATTTTGAAAGGTATAACCCAGCGTGGCGTCTGAGGGTACTACAGGCTCTTTTCCCGGCATTTCTCTATCCATTCAAAAACACATAAATAAAACCCGAGGTGTAAAAGGCTCATTCTCAAATCACCTATATATGCTAAAACTGATACCCTTTAATTTCAATGTTAGGTTTACTCTGACGCTTTCGCTAGTAAACTGATCCAGTATGAATCAGGGCGCGCGAGGAACGACGTGAATATCGTTTATACTTTAGGTATTTCATCATTATGGGACGAAGTTTGCCATATGCCCGTTGGGGGTGTCTGGTGGCTCAACGTCGATCGCTATGCCGATGCGGTCAGTCTGCTTAATCAGACCCTGGCAGCCCAGGACAAAGAGAGTCAGGTCGCGGCCATCGTGATGGGTGATAAACCAAATAAAATCATATCATTAAATAAATCTCACGGCCCGGAAAAAATAGCGTTATTTACCATGCCGAACCATGCGGAAGGGCTGGCAGAAATGCATCGTGACCTGCTGTGCTCTGTCGATCCTGGCAATTATTTGTTTATTCTTCTGGGTGCAGAAAATGCCTGGCAAAACATAAAAAGTGAAAAATTATGCGAATGGGTAGAAAAATCTCAGCGTTGGGCTAAATATCATAAATGCTGCTTATTAATTCTTAATTCAGGTAATGACGTCGACCGGCAACTTTCCCCCTTATTACGCGAGCATCGTGCCCTTTCCGGTCTTGCCAGTATCCGTTATCAGGGCGACAGCTTTCTATTTGATATTGCCTGGTGGGGCAGTGAAAAAGGAATGAGCGCCCAGCAACAGCTCACCATTTTACAGGCTGAAGACGGCTGGCGGCTGGCGCAGGACGAAGAGAAACTCGTGCAGCCGCGCAGCGATGAAAAAGCGGTGCTGAGCAACCTGCGGGTACTGGAAGGGGCTCCGCCGCTTTCTGAATACTGGACGCTGTTTGATACCAACGACGCCGTGTTCAACGCGGGGCGAACGGCGCAGGCGGCGACGCTGCTCTTTTCCATCACCCAGAACGAGCAGATTGAACAGCTCGGGCGCTATATCCACACCCTGCGTCACCAGCGCGGCAGCGCATTAAAAATTGTGGTGCGCGAGCAGACGCCCAGCCTGCGCGCGACCGATGAGCGTCTGTTGCTGAGCAGCGGCGCGAATATGGTGATACCGTCCAGCGCACCGCTTTCGCGCTGCCTGACGCTGATTGAAAGCGTGCAGAACCAGAAGTTTACCCGGCACATCCCGGACGATTTCGCCACCCTCCTCACCTGGAGCCAGCCGCTTAAGCTGCGCGGCTATCAGAAATGGGATGCCTTCTGCGAAGCCGTGCATAACATTATGGCCAACACCATGCTGCCGGCGGATAGCAAGGGCGTGATGGTCGCATTACGCCCGGCGCCGGGGCTGCGCGTCGAACAGGCGCTAACCCTGTGCCGACCAAACCGGATGGGCGATATTATGACCATCGGCAATAACCGGCTGGTGCTGTTTTTGTCGTTTTGCCGGGTTAACGATCTCGATACCGCGTTAAACCATATTTTCCCTTTACCGACCGGCGATATATTTTCCAACCGCATGATCTGGTTTGAAGATAAGCAGATCACTTCAGAAATCATCCTGATGCGCGGGATCGCGCCGGATCAATGGACCACGCCGCTGCCGATTAGCATGGAGAAGAACGAAGCCATTAATGCGACCCATGACGGGCGCAGCTGGCGGCGGGTTCCTGAACCGCATCGCCTCTCTACTGACCGGGAGCAAACGTCATGATGTCCATCAGCGATATTATGCAGCTGGTTGTATTATGCGCCCTGTTGTTTTTTCCGTTGGGATACCTGACGCGCCATTACCAGCGCCGTATTCGCACCACTTTACGCTTGATGTTCTTTAAACCCCGTTATGTCAAACCGGCTGGCGTATTACGCCGGGAAGCACCAACTCAGCAAGGCAAACCGAACAAATGACGACTCCTAAAACTAACGCTACGCCGCTCCCTCTCTGGCAGTACTGGCGCGGCCTGGGCGGATGGAATCTTTACTTCCTGGTAAAGTTTGCGCTGCTCTGGGCGGGATATCTTAATTTTCACCCAATGCTGAACCTGGTGTTTCTCGCGTTTTTGCTGGTTCCGCTGCCTCAATATTCGCTGCACCGCCTGCGCCACTGGATTGCCATTCCCCTCGGTATCGGGCTGTTCTGGCATGACACCTGGCTGCCGGGACCGGAAAGCATTCTCACCCAGGGCTCGCAGCTTGCCGGCTTCAGCGCCGATTATCTCTGGGATCTGGTAACCCGCTTTATTAACTGGAATATGGTCGGCGCCTTCTTCTTGCTGCTGGTGCTGTGGCTGTTCCTCAGCCAGTGGCTGCGGGTGACGGTACTGGTCTCCATCGTCATGGTCTGGCTCGCTATCAGCCCTCTGCTTCCGGCCTTTACGCTATGGCCTGCGGGCCAACCGACGGTCGCCGCGGCAACCACCGCGAATCCGGCGGCTCCGGCAACCGCCGCCGCGGCCAATAGCGATATTCCCCCGCAAAGCGAACCGCCAACCTCAGCAAATCTGAGCAACTGGCTCAACACCTTCTATGCGACGGAACAGAAACGTAAAACGCCGTTCCCGGAGCAACTGCCTGCCGACGCCCAACCGTTCGATCTGCTGATTATCAACATTTGCTCCCTGTCATGGTCAGATATTGAAGCCGCCGGGCTGATGGATCATCCGCTATGGAAGCACTTCGATATCGTGTTCAAAAACTTTAACTCGGCGACCTCTTACAGCGGCCCGGCGGCGGTTCGCCTGCTGCGCGCCAGCTGCGGTCAGCTGTCACATACCAACCTGTATCAGCCGTCGGGTAGCGACTGCTACCTGTTCGAAAACCTGGCGAAACTTGGCTTCGCCCAGCAGCTGATGCTGGGCCACAACGGTCAGTTCGGCGACTTCCTGAAAGAGCTGCGTTCCCTCGGCGGTATGCAAAGTCCGCTGATGGATCAGACCGGCCTGCCGGTGATTTTACAAGGTTTCGACGGCTCGCCGGTCTACGACGACCAGGCGACCCTGAACCGCTGGCTGCAAACCCTGGAGAAACAGAATACGCCGCGTACCGCCACCTTCTACAATACCTTGCCGCTGCACGACGGCAACCACTTCCCGGGGCAGAGCAAAACCGCGGATTACAAAGTGCGCGCGCATAAACTCTTCGACGAGCTGGACAGTTTCTTTACCGAACTGGAAAAATCGGGTCGTAAAGTGATGGTGGTGGTCGTGCCGGAGCACGGCGGGGCGCTGAAGGGCGACAAAATGCAGGTTTCTGGTCTGCGCGATATCCCCAGCCCGTCAATTACCCACGTTCCGACGGCGGTGAAATTCTTCGGTATGAAGGCGCCGCATCAGGGCAGCCCGGTGATCATCGATCGGCCGACCAGCTACCTGGCGATCTCTGAACTGGTGGTTCGCGCGCTGGACGGCAAGATGTTTACCGAAGACAACGTTGACTGGCAGCAGTACACCGCCAATCTGCCGCAAAGCGCGGCGGTATCGGAAAACGCCAACGCCATTGTCATCCAGTATCAAGGCAAGCCTTACGTCCAGCTCAACGGCGGAAGCTGGGTACCGTACCCGCAGTAATCCCAACAGGCCGCAAGGTTCCTCCTTGCGGCCTGTTCAGACCAATACATCGCCATCCCTCCGCCGCTCCCCCTCTCTTCTTGTTGCCGGCAATTCCCTTCCCCCGATAAAAACAGATGTGACAGCGCGCGCGGAAGAATATACGATATGTATATGAATCATTATGGTGTGTATATATATGGGAATCGTAAAAATCTCCGACCTGCTGCATGACGACATCCGCGATGCCAGCAAGGCAATGTCACGTTCGGTGAACGCTCAGGCCGAATACTGGATCCGACTGGGTATGATGAGCGAGCTCTATCCGGAGCTTAACCACCAGCAAATCAAGATGATGATGCTTAAATCAGGTTCCGATCGCTTACTGGAGGTGATCAATGCCATCAATTCCCATTAAAACCGCGGATCAGCTGGCCAGACAGCGCCGCGCCGGGGAGCTGTTAGCCTCCGTCTTTGAGATGCTGGACGGCTTTATCCAGCCTGGGGTGACCACCATGGAAATCAACAACCGGGTGGAAGATTTTATCGTCAATCAGCTGCACGCCCGACCCGCCAGCAAGGGACAATATGACTATCCCTACGTGCTGAATACCTCGGTGAACGAAGTGGTGTGCCACGGCATGCCGAAAGAGACGGAGCATCTGAAATCAGGCGCTATCGTCAATGTCGACATTACGCTGGAAAAAGGGGGTCTGATCGCGGATTCCAGCAAAATGTATTTGATCGGTGACGTTTCGCCGCTGGCCCGCAGGCTGGTGAAAAAGACCTACGAGGCCATGTGGCAAGGCATCAAGGCGGTGAAGCCCGGCGCCACGCTGGGCGATATCGGCCATGCGATTCAACGCTATGTCGAAAGCAACGGCTACAGCGTTGTCAGGGAGTATTGCGGCCACGGCGTGGGACAGGAGATGCATGAAGAGCCGCAGGTGCTGCACTACGGCAAGCCCGGCACCGGTGCCGTACTACAGGAAGGGATGGTCTTTACTATTGAACCGATGGTTAATCAGGGCGATAGCCGGACAAAAATCAAAAAAGATGGCTGGACGGTGGTCACCCGCGATAAAAAACTCTCGGCGCAATGGGAACATACCATTGCCGTGACCGCGGAGGGTTTTGAAGTCCTGACGCTGCGTAACGGGGAAACCCCGGCAGGCTAACCCCGCAACCGCCACGCAGGAATATTGCCAGCGGGAATATTGCCAGCGGCCGCCGATCAGGGCCGCTGGCTGCTCGCCAGCCAGACCAGCAGCTTCAGACTGGCGGAGTAGTAATCATCCTCGGCGGTAATCTGCGGCTCGGCCTGCGGTTCGCCGACGGTTAAATCGCGCACCGCCAGCAGACCGCCGGTCATAAACCATGGGGAAACCTCGTTGGTCGTGACGTTGATCCACGCTGGCGTTTGCAGCCGCGAATAGCGCTGAAACCAGTTTTTCCACGGCGTCAGCAGCGCGCTGTGCGGGTCTGCCCAGGACACATACAGCGGAATACGAATCGCGTCATAGCTCATACGCGGCGGCCACTCTTTGGCGGGCTCCATCGTGCCGTCGGCTTTCAGCGCCACCCAATCGCTGGGCAGCTGCGCCTTACCCCATGCCATTTTGGCCAGCAGCGCCTGGCCATCGCTCTGCAGTTTGAGCCAGGCCGTCAGGTGCGTACGTGCCGCGAAGGCCTGCCAGGCGGGGAAAATAAAGTAGGACGGATTCAGATTGAGATGGTCATTGTGGTTGAAGCCCCTGGCGCCGGGGAGCATCACCTGACGATTGGCAAAGGTCACCACGGTATATTTCAGCAGCGCAGCGGTAATGGCGTCGGAGGCGGCACCGTAGGCTTTATCCCCCCACTGCTGCTGGGCGCGAAGCAGCGCCCACGCAATCATAGTATCGCCATCGGTCGCATCATTTTTATCGGCGACAGGGTCCGGAGCGACGGGGTTATAGCGCCAGTAAAACAGCCCGTTATCTTTATTGCGCAGCGTCTTATCGGTCCATTGCCACAGTTTATCGAAGGCGGGCCGATCGTTTTTCGCCACCGCCAGCAGCATCGCGAACCCCTGCCCTTCGGTATGCGAGATATTACCGTTGCCCGTATCCACGATCCGCCCGTCAGCCATCATAAACCGTGATTTATAGCTCTCCCAGGCGGTATCTGCCCACGCGCGCGGGAGTACCATCATCATGGTGGTAAGCATGACCACCACTGCAGCACGCAAGGACATAGATTCACCCGCTATGGATGGAAGTAGAGGAACTGAACATCAGAGACTGAGAACAAACGCTCACGCTGTAAAACCACGTGCGCACCGCCGCCCTGTCCCCGCAGCCAGCGAGAATAAAGCCCTTCGAGTATGGCACAAAATGCATTACACCAACGCACGCGCTGCGCTTCATCGCGGCTAACCGGCAGCGCCCGGTGGCGCAATCGCAGCCCCTCGTCGCTCACCTCGAGGGTGACCATCCCCCACTGAAAACGGCTCAGCAGCTGGTTGATATTACTCTCCAGCGCGCCGACCGTCTCCGACTCCGGCAGCGGATAACTCTCCGCCAGCGCCTCCCCCATCTGCCGCAGGAAGGGTTGGCTCCCCAGCTCGCCGGCATTGTTCAGCATCCCGTCCACCATGATGCTCAGCAGATCAAACCATCCGGCGGGCGTTTGCTGCTGTTGAAACCAGGCCATGACCTCCGCGTTATTATTCTCCGTCATGATCAATAATCTCCCAGCATATAGCGGATATAGAGCCCTGCGGTGCTCTCGTTATAATCCCCGAAGGTGTCGTAGCCAATCTGGCCGCCAAGCGTCATCTGTTTGTTGACCTTGTAATCCGCACCGGCGCGCAAGGTGTAACCAATCCCACTCTTCGAGGTCGCCGAATAGTAGGCCTCTTTCGCAAAACCACTGGAAACGGCGGTCTCCAGGGTCTGCTGCCATTCCGAATTGGTCGGGAAGTAGGCGCTCTTATCCTGGCTGTAGGATTGATAGCCCACCGAGCCGCCGAGCTTCATCGTCCAGTTATCATAGTTTTCCGTCAGGTTGACCGGCAGCGAGACGCTGACATAGTTTTGCGGGCTGAAATAGCCCCCCTGACCGTAGGTGAAGTAGCTCAGGTTCTTCGAGTAATCCATGTAGCTCATACTCAAACCGGCCTGTAGCTGACGATATTCGTCATGGTAAGGCCGCAGATAAACCCCGGCGTTGGCGTTCACGCTGGTGTTGCTGGCGACATTCTGGCCCAGATAGCTGTACCCGCCGCCGCCGACATAAAAACCGGCGTCGCCGTCGTCATAGCTCAGCTGCAGGGTGCCGCCGTTTTTGGTCACCTGCCCCCAGTTTTTCCCGGAGTAGGCGTCTTTCAGACCGACATAGGACAGCAGGCTATCGGTCAGCGAACGACGCTCCCCGGTGAAAATCAGCGACAGATAGTTGGTGAGCTTCGGCGACCACTGCACGCCCCCCACCACGGTGTTGAGATCCTGGCCCAGCGGCGTGCTGCCGATATCAAGGCGGTAACGATCGCCGCTCAGGGCCATGGCCAGCTCAACGCCATTCGCTTTTTGCGCATCCGTCGAGCCGCTGGTCTGATCGATACTCGGCTTCAGGCTCGATGCCGCCAGATAGCTGGCGACCTGCCCGGAATCATAGGCCCCCAGTTTCGCCAGATTCTCCATGCCGCTGCTGCTGGTGGCGTTAAAATCGGCCGCACTCAGCGTCCCCAGCGAACTCAACGCCTGCGCGCCTGGGTTGCTGGCGAAATAGGTAGTACGTTCCGCATCAGTCATCGCCGCAATGGCCGCCTGCTCCTTAGTGGCGGTGGTGACCATATTAGAGACCGCGTTAGAGAGCGGGTTTGCGCCGTAGCGCCGCCAGGCATCGCCGCTGGCGGTGCCGGCGTTCAATGACACCGGCGTCACGGTAAAATCAAAACGCGCATCGCCAAACGGCGATGAGGACCAGGTCAGCGGCGTTTTTAACTCCGTTAACTTACTGGTACCGGATTCACCATCCCGGCCGCGAACGTCCATGCCGGTCTGCAGCCAGGTAGCGGTTTTTTCCTGCAACGTCTCCATCATGCTATCGACCTGACGCAGCATGCGGGTTTGCGCAGTTTCCACCGGCAGATCGGGGCGCTGGATACCGGGTAACGAGGTCCCGGTTCCGGTCGACACCTGCGAAACCTGCCACGGCATATACTGGCCATAAGCCGACGCCGTTCTTGTCGCGGCTGGCGTACGGGAGACGCCCACGAAGGGGTTATCCGCCGCCAGCACGCCGCCCACCGTTGGCGTTTGCGCACCGTTAGTACTCTGCAGCCCCAGCAGTTTGCCGCGGGCGCTGCGCAGATACGTCATGGCCTGCTGATGATGTCCCTGGGCCTCCGCGACCCGCGCCAGCAGCAGTAAACGATCCGGCGTATTGTCCTGGCGCAGCCCGCCTGCCAGCTGCTGCGCCCGCTCGTTATCACCCGCCGACAGGGCCACGTCGATCGCCCCGGAGCGGGCCGCCTGATCCGGCGTGTCGCGGGTCATCAGGTAGTCATAGACCACCCCGGCTTCTTTATTCATTTTGCCGCTCTGGTAGAGACGCGCCATGGCAAACATCAGGTCGGTATTTTGCGGATCGCTTTGCATCGCCGCCATCAGCTTGTCATAGGCTGCGGCGTAGTTCCCCTGCTCACGTAAACGATCGGCGTCGTTAATCACATAGCCATTGCGAATGCTCGCCAGCTGCGTCGGCGTACTACTGGCCTGAAGCTGGGGGTTGCTTAACAGGCTTTGCGCTTCGTTAGTCAGCCCGGCCTGATTGAGCACCGTCACCTGGTCGGCATAATCCCCGGCATTGCCTGATATCCCGCCGCTGATGCTATTGCGCACCAGCGCGACCGCGCTACTGACATCACCGCTCTGCGCGAGCAGGCGCGCCAGCTTCCCGACATCCGCCGGTGCTTTCGGCGGCGTGGCGGCCATCGCTCTCAAGGTGTTGGCGGCAGCGACCGAATTGCCCTGGGAGAGATAATTTTGCGCGGTTGCCAGCTGCAGGTTGTAGTTTACCCGCTGATGTAACTCACGCATTTGCGCGGTCTGACTGGCGGCAGGTATACGTCCCAGCAGCGTTTGCGCCTGCTGCCAGCCGCCGTTTTCGCTGGCGAAGAGCGCCGCCGCGTACAGCGCGCTGCCACTGGCGCCGGGGCGATACGCGGCAGCCATCAGCGAGGCGGCCTCGCCGTCATTACCGGATTTTTGCAGCAGGCGGGCTAAATCAAGGCGCATCCAGCTATCATCCGGATAGCGGGCAACCCCCTGACGCAGCGTCGCTATCGCGCCGCTCACGTTACCGCCGTTGGCCTGTTCCTGCGCCTGCCGACGTAGCGTATCTCCCGGCATGCCGGTCACCACGCGCGGCTGCAGTTTTTGCTGCAGGCTTTCCGGCAGCGTACGCAGCATCGCCTGCGCTTCTGCCGTTTTATTCTGCTCACGCAGGACGTAGTACAGACTCTCGCGGGCCGGACCGTTTTGCGGCTGTTCATCGAGCAGCGAGCGCAGGGTTTGCTCGGCCTGCGGCAGATCTTTGTTGTGCCGCAGCACATCAGCGCGGAACAGTTTTGCCGATGTGCCGCGTGCGCCGCTCTGTTCAGCCAACGGGGCGGAGAGCGCCAGCGCCTGGCTGATGTTTCCCTGTTTATACGCCTGCTGCGCCTGGGCCAGCTGCCCATAGAACAGAGCATCGGCCGCCTGCTGGCGCCGCGCCGCCGAATCCGCGCCGCCGAGTTCCGCCGCCCGGTTCAGATACTGCGAGGCGGCCTGAAAATCGCCGTTCCGCTGGGCGATGTAGCCCATCCCGGCCAGCGCGTCCGCATCCTGCGGGTTGGTTTGTAAGACCTGCTCAAACTGCTGCTTCGCCGCCGCCGTGTTGCCGCTGTTCAGGTTGGCAAACCCCTGCCCGCGCGCCTGCCCGCTCAGCCGTTGGCGATAATAGTTCTGCACTTCGCTATCCTGCGGGTGGCGCTGCATCCAGGTATCGTAAAACGGCTGGTCGCCGGCCTGCGGCCCCAGCCACAACAGCGCCTGACGCAGGCCGCTGTCGGCATCTGTACTGCCGCTGGCCATCGGTTCCAGCATGGCGATCCCTTCCCGCCGGGTATCTTCCCGCCAGGTCAGCATCTTGCCCAACGCCACGCGTGGCGCATTCTCCTGCGGATGCTGCGCGACGTATTGACGCAGTTCGCTCAGCGCCTGCGGATAGAGTGACTTGTCGCTGGCCATCGTCATATAGTATTCGGCCGCCAGCCCCGACGGCGGGATATCGCCGTTAAACATACTGCGCCAGGTGGTCAACGCCGCGGGGATATTACCGCTTCGCGCCTGCTGCCGCGCCAGGTTCAGTTGACCTTGCGGTACCTGGGCCATTTTTTTGGCCGTATCCAGCTCCTGTAAACTGGCGCTGTTGGGGTCCGCCTTTGCCAACCGCTCCCGCCAGCGCGCGGCCGTCTGCAAATCGCCGCCCTGCTGCGCCCACAGCGCCATCAAATACAGCGCCTGGGTGTTGTTGGCATCGACCAGTAGCACCTTTTGCAGCGACTCCATCGCCAGCTCATCGTGCGATTTTTCATGCCAGTAGTTAGCCTGCGCAAACAGCGCCTGCAGGGCGGCATCATTGCCCGCCGCCTGGGCGCTGCCGAATGCGCCAAGCGTCAGCGCCCCTGACAGACAAAACGTGGATAATCGTCGGGTGGCCCTGGTATTCACTTTGCAAACTCGTCTCATTGGCTATCCCCCGAACTCAGACGCTTGCGCGCATGGCGCTTAAACATGGCGGTTAACGCCAGGCCAACAATCGTGGTGGTGATCAGCCCCAGCAGCGCCAGCAGGCCGGAGTGTTGGTTGGCATACCAGACGGCCATCATGTACCACGGCATTTGTCCGCTGGGGAACGGCGTGCTGACCTGGAAGCTGCGCACGCCATTATCACTGGTGATCACCGCCGTATCGCCGCGGATGCCGGCGTTGATTCGCGGGGACTCAAGGTCATTTGTCAGCCTGGCCAGCTGATCGTCATTGCTGGCCATTGCCACCACCACCGTGCGCTGCGGGCTCCACGGCGAACGGTAGCTAATAAAGCCGCGCCAGGCGCTGCTGGAAGAGAGATAACGATCGGCATCAAGGGTCGCGGAGGTCCAGTCGCCGCTCAGCCAGCGCTGTATTTTCTCACCGATCCCGGACTCGCGTACCGCGAGCTGATTATCGAGCGGATAATACGGGGAGTGGGCCAGCAGGCGTTGATTAAACGTATTCTGGTCAAGAGTCGTCACCGCCAGCACATCGCGATCCCGCAGATATGCGACGCTCGCGTCACCGTCGGGGAGTCCCAGCAGCACCCGGTTGTTGGCCAGCGCCGTACCGGTCGCATTTCCCGAGCGCGCCGCCAGGTTCAGCAGAGTCGCCACCTGGGTTTCCGACGGCTGTTCCGGCAGCAGCAGCGTGGTTTGCGAATAATCCGCCAGCCGCGAGAACGGGAACGACGCGCCGACAAAATAGGAGAGGTTAGGCAGCTGCGAGAAGTGCCGCGTATTGCTCAGGTCAATCCATGAGTCATCGGTAATGCGGCTCTTGATGCCGGTATTCAACAGCACTGAACAGGGCGCGTCCTCTTTTGGCACCACATTGAAATATAAAGACAGTTGGTTATCACCGTAAATCAGGTAGGGCGCCAGCGGGATGGTAAACTGCTCCTGACGCGCATCGCCGCCGAGGTGGCGCCAGAGCTTCTCCAGCGGCCCCTGTTTGTTCATCGGCAGATTGTGCAGGAAGGTATTGTTGAGCGTCACGCTCAGTAGCGACTTATCTTCGTTGATCCAGCTTTCCGACGGGAAGCGATAGCTAATCTGCAGGGGGATGGTTTCGCCATCCCACAAATAGAGATCCGGCGCGGCGCGGAAAGCCACCTGCAGCGGTTCATGCCATACGCCGCTCACCGTTGCGCTTTGATCTTTACGCAGCAGTTCGCTGATTTTTACCGGCCGATCGGTGGGGATCCAGCGCGGCGCATCATACGGTTTACCGAGCGGGATGGTTTGCGGATCCACCTCCAGGCGGGTGGTCTGCGGGGCGATGTCACCGCGGGTCAGCCGCCAGGCCGCCGTGCGCAATGCCGCATCATTGTGCCCGACAATCAGCAGCAGTTTGTAAGCCGGGTTACCCGGGTTATCAACAATCTGCAGCAGCGGTTTATCGGTTTGCGGTAAGGTTAACCCGCCAATCCGATCGCCCGGATGACCGATAAGAATGCCGTGCCGTTCCGGCAGACGATCGCGCATGGCGTTGAAAGCGATCCCGCGATAATCCGCCTGAATCCCCAGCCATGATGACACCAGCGCCGCCGCACTGAAGATATCCGCAGTGGATTTCTCCGGATACGACAGCGCAATATCTGCCGGGGTCATCTGCATACTGTCGAAGAAGGGGCGCGGGAAGAAGCTTAAATCATTGCTGATATTCAGCGGCTGGCTTTCCCAGCTAAAGCGCGAGGTGGGTAAAATCACCACCCCGCGGGTGTCGCGCGTATCGAGCCGACACTGCAGCGTATCGCCATCGTTGACTTTAAAACTTAAATTATTGCTGGAAACCATCAGCGCGGCCGGAATATCCAGCTGATAGTGCGAGATGTCGGCGCCGTCCGTACCCAGCGGCACCGTTCCGAGCGGCTGACCGTTAAGCATCAGCTGGAGCGTGGCGTTTCGCGTCGCCAGCTCCGGTGACACCCGGACATCCAGCATCAGTTCCGCATGCGTGACCACCTGGTCGGAGGGCAGCGTAAAATCAACGCCGCCCTGCTGTTGCCCGCCGCTCAGCATAATCCCGTCCGCCATCCCGAGCTGCGTCATATTCAGGCTACCGCCCACAAGCGGGGATAACGGCACAACATCGGCTGCCGCGCCGCTCGCCGGTGGTGGAAAGGTCGGCGGCGATACGGATTCTGACGTTGGTTCCGTCGGCGTAGCGGGAGTTGCTGAAACCGGTTCATCCGCCGGTGGGCTGTCCTCCGCCGCATCCGGCAGCGGGAAATTCAGCGACGCGGCACGATCGACAGCGCGCTCTTCAGCGTGCAGCGCAGGCGCAGAGAGCATCCCCGCCAGCAGCGCAAGCGTGGTTAATCGCTTCATAGACGCCCATCCTCCTGCGCCGCATGCGCCATCGGTCTCTGCCGACGCTGGCTACGCCGTGTTTTCCACGTCAGCCAGAACAGTTCAAACACGCAGCGCAAAATGGTCACAAACGAACGGAATGGGTTATCCTGCGGACGCGGCGGATTAATCCACGCGTCCGCGCGCGCCAGCACGACGCGCACCAGCTCCCGGCGCAGCGAGAGCGGGATGTTTTCATCAAACTTCAGGCGAATATAACGTTCGTCCGCAGTGACCTGCTCGGCGGGAATACAGATCGCCCCCGACTGCAAAATCAGCTCAATTTCTTCAATCTTATCCTGCAGATGACGCGAGTCCGGAACGGCAATACGGCAACCGCCCATCGACAGGTCAACGGTATGGCTGCGCGAGACAATGCCGCTGGCATAGTGAATCAGTACCGGTACATCAACGTCGATGCGAATCGTTTTGCGTACCTGACGGGTCTCCCGCGCGACGGCGATCGCCGCCAGCAGGAAGATCAGGCTGTACAGCCCCCAGCCGACGTTCAGCGCGATAACGTTGGGATCTGAACCGAAATAGTCATGACCCAGCGCGCGGACGATCCCGAGGATCACCCCCACGCCCAGCAGACATGCCACCACCAGATGCGGCCTGACGACGGTAAAATCAAAGTAACCGACATCCAGCAGCCCCCCCTTGTCGGTGACGTTGAATTTACCGCGTTTGGGGAAAATCATCGTCACCAGAGTCGGCAACACCAGATGGAATGCCAGCACAATGTCGTAAATCTCCCCCCAGAAACTGTAGCGATAGCGGCCGTTCATGCGCGAACCGACGTAAATCGCCAGAAACAGATGCGGTAGCGCATACGACACAATCAGGCTGGCCGAGGAGTAGATAATGTTCAGGTTAAACAGCAGATAGGCTAACGGCGCGGTAACAAATACCACCCGCGGCAGGGCAAACTGGTAGTAGAGCATCGCGCTGAGATAGCACAGACGCTGCTGGAAAGTGAGCCCGCGGCCCAATAGCGGGTTATCAAGACGGAAAATTTGCGTCATCCCACGCGCCCAGCGGGTTCGCTGAATCACATGCACCACCAGACGTTCGGTGGCTAGCCCCGCCGCCAGCGGAATATCGAGAAATGCCGACTTCCAGCCCAGACGCTGGAATTTCAGCGCGGTATGCGCGTCTTCGGTGACCGTTTCTACCGCGAAGCCCCCAATCTGCTCCAGCGCCTGACGGCGAATCACCGCGCAGGAACCGCAGAAAAAGGTCGCATTCCAGTTATCGTTACCCTGCTGAATCGGACCATAGAACAGCATCCCTTCGTTGGGAATGTTGCGCCCTACCGACAGGTTGCGCTCGAAAGGGTCCGGCGAGTAGAAGTAGTGCGGCGTCTGCACCAGCGCCAGCATCGGGTCTTTGAGAAAACCGCCGACCGTCGCCTGCAGGAAAACGCGGGTCGCCACGTGGTCGCAGTCAAATACGCAGATAAGCTCACCCTGCGTGAGCGTCATGGCGTGGTTAAGGTTGCCCGCTTTGGCATGCTTATTATCATTGCGGGTGATATAGCCCACCCCGACATCGGCGGCAAACACCGCGAACTCGCTGCGTTTACCATCATCCAGCAAATAAATTTTCATCTTATCCGCCGGGTAATCAATGCATTGCGCAGCCAGCACGGTATCCCGCACCACTTCAAGCGGTTCGTTGTAGCTCGGAATATAGATATCGACCGTCGGCCACTGGCTCATATCCTCCGGCAGCGGCACAATTTCTCGCTTCAGCGGCCACACCGTCTGCAGATAGTTCAGCAGCAACATCACCCAGATATACACTTCCGCCAGAAATAGCCCCATCCCCAGCACCGTCTCGATTCCGGAGTTGAAATGCAGGGTTTGCGTCAGGCGAAAATACATGTAACGCGTGGACATCAGCAGAGAAGTGACGACCATAATGACCGAAATACCGCGCTTCTTGCTAAAGCCCATTAAGAAAAGAATACCAATGCTGAGCAGGCCAAAAAGATACTGCTTTTGGCTATCCATTGGCGTGATAACGATCAGCACCGCCACCGGCGATAACACCAGCACCAGCAACCAGAAAAGTGTTTTTTTCATTCCGCAGCCCTGCAATAAGTTACAGCCCTGACATGCGAGGCAGGCTGTGCACCGTGCCATCGCCAATATGGATCCCCAACAGTGCAGAGATTTTTTTTGCTATGATTTCAATATCAAAGGCGGCTGCAGAAGATGAGCTAAAGTCAAGAATCGACTTCTGAGAAGCATTCGCCTCCACCACGCTTTCATCACGGTGGATGATGCCCAACAGGCGATCGCCCAGCTTTTCCTCCATCAACGCGGTGACGTCACGGCTCACCTGACGGCGATTATCACTCTGGTTAATCACGAAAAAATGTCCGTGCTTATGATTAAGCTCATCGCCGGTTAAACGCTGCTTTTCCACGTGCGCTAAGGTCGACAGCGAGGCCGTATCCGCCAGCAGCGGTACCAGATGCAGGTCGGCAAGCGGGGTCAGCGCCGTCAGCGCCGCCGAAGGACCCGGCGGCAGATCGGCGATGATAATCAGACCGGGATAGTTCAGCAGCGCCGCCAGACCGCGGGTCAGAAAATGGGGATCGTTGAGCAGACGTTCGTCAAACGCCCGCCGCTGCGTTTCCGTCACGTCGCCGTAGGGCAGCACGAAGATATTGCTGCCTGCGCTAAGCACACACTGGCTCCAGTCATGCAGATCCAGGGCTTTCGCCACATAGCCCCGCTCATCGCTGAGGGGAACGCCAAAATGCAGGCGCAGCGCATTCTGCCTATCAAAGTCCAACGCCAGCACCTTGCTGCCCGCGCGCGCCAGCGACCAGGCCAGATTTGCCGCCAGGGTCGTTTTTCCTACGCCGCCTTTTGGCGAACAGACGCAGATCAACGGCATGTTGCAATCCTTTCTAAAAGAGACTTCAGCGGCTGATCTTTATTTTTCGCCACCGGTTCAGCGGTTTTCGCCGCAAATAAATGCGCATAGCCTTCCGTCGCCGCGGTCGGCTGCGGACGAGGGGCGACCGACGGCGCGGATAGCGTCGCGGCCATCGCCGGAATGGGTTCCGCCGGGATGCTGTTTGCTGCAACAGGAGTTGGTTCGACAGGCGCAGCGGGAGTTGCCGCCGCCGCGGTTATCGGTTCGGCGACCAGGACAGGCGGCGAGAGCGTAGAGGGGGAGTGCACCGGTTCAGCTTCCACCCGGTGAAACAGATCCGCCGGCACCTGCTGCGGTAGCGGTAACGACACGCTGCCTCCCATTGCCAGCGAGGACTCTTTTGCTCCAGGCGTAAGCTGATTGAGAATAACCCAATCGCCCTTATCCCGGGTGACAGCCTGTGATGAAAGGTCCCTGAAATGTAGACTTTGTGTACCGGTCTTTTCCTTGAAGCGCTGCAAATCATCATAATGGTTCATTGATAACCTCATGATTCTACATACATAGTGTTTATCTTTTTATTCTGGCGCTCGATGTCATAAGCGTTGTTTATTTTATTTTTTTCATTCATTGCAACCGAATCAGGACGATCGACGTTACAAGGACTTGCCGGGAATATAAGTCAGGGTGGCTTAATTCACTGATGATTTTGTGGCTACCCTATCAGGTCCTATCTGAAATGATAGCTCCATTTTTTAGTGGCCCCGGAAAGAGCGGCGCAGACTCGGCTGCACATTAAAAATAATCAGTGATTTATCTCGTTAATTTATTAGACACAAGCAGAGATAAACACGCTTCATCCCGAGGATAAAATATATTAATCTTTTTATTACGTTATATAAATAGACTGAATGACTTATCGCGAATAAAAAAATAAGAGCGGTTATTCATGGCGGCAGATAACACGTTAGCGTGGCATGCGCTGCCGCCGACAGGGATTTCTCCGCCGACGGCAGCGCCGATCCTCAGGAAGGATGTTTTTCCTGATTTTCATCCTGATCGACGGCAAAACAGGCGACCAGCTGACCCCGATAATCCTTCAGCTGCGGCTGTAGCTGGGTGCACGGGCCAAAACGACGACGGCAGCGCGCGTTGAATGCGCAGCCCGGCGGCGGATTGAGCGGGCTCGGCAGCTCACCGGTCAATTTAATCCGCTCGCGACGATCGTCCGGATTGAGACGCGGGGTGGCCGACAGCAGGGCCTGAGTATACGGGTGCTGCGGATTGTTGAAGATCTGATCCTTCGACCCTTTCTCCACGCAGCGGCCCAGGTACATCACCATCACTTCATCGGCAATGTGCTCGACCACCGACAGGTCATGGGAGATGAACACATACGACAGCCCCATCTCCTGCTGCAGGTCCATCATCAGGTTCAGCACCTGCGCGCGCACCGATACGTCCAGCGCGGAAACCGGTTCGTCGGCAATCACCACGTCCGGGTCCAGCATCAGGCCCCGGGCAATGGCAATACGCTGCCGCTGGCCACCGGAGAACATATGCGGATAGCGATCGTAATGCTCGGTTTTGAGCCCCACTTTCGCCATCATGGCCAGCGCTTTCTCACGACGCTGCTCTTTACTGAGCGAGGTGTTGATCTGCAACGGTTCTTCCAGAATCTGCCCTACTTTTTTGCGCGGGTTCAGCGAGCCGTAGGGGTTCTGAAACACAATCTGGATTTTCTGCCGACGCAGCTTTTCTGCCGTCGCGTCAGGCTTTAATAAATCCTGCCCCTGATAGTAAAGCTCGCCGCCGGTCGGGATTTCAATCATCGTCAGCAGACGGCCCAGCGTTGATTTGCCGCAGCCGGACTCGCCCACCACCGCCAGCGTTTTACCGCGTTCGAGGGTGAAAGAGACGCCATCCAGCGCTTTTACCAGCCGTTCCGGGGCGAACAGCCCCTTCTTCACCGGGTAGTATTTTTTCAGGTCGATGGCCTGCAACAACGAGCGTTGCGTGGTGGCCTCATGGGTACTCATAGCGTAGGCCTCCCGGCATCATCCAGTGGGTAGTGGCATTTCGACTGACGGCTGCCGTCAACGCGGTTCAGCTCCGGTTCTTCGCTCCGGCAGCGATCCGTGGCATAGGGGCAGCGCGGGTTTAACAAACAGCCGTTGGGACGGTCGTATTTCCCCGGTACCACGCCCGGCAGCGATGCCAGCCGCGCTTTATCCTGGGCAAACTCCGGCAGCGCGCGCAGCAATGCCTGCGTATATGGATGGCGCGGCGCGCGGAAGATATCCTTCGCATCGCCGGCTTCCACCACCTGACCGGCGTACATCACAATGATTTTGTGTGCCGCCTCGGCCACCAGCGCCAGATCGTGTGTAATCAGGACCAGCGCCATGTTCTCTTTTTGCTGCAGATCCAGCAGCAGCTCAATGATCTGCGCCTGGATCGTCACGTCCAGCGCGGTGGTCGGCTCATCGGCAATCAGCAGCTTCGGCCGGCAGGCAATCGCCATGGCGATCATTACGCGCTGGCTCATCCCACCGGAAAGCTGGTGCGGATAGACGTCGAGACGCGATGCCGGGTCCGGGATGCCGACCAGCGTCAGCAGATCGATTGCCCGCTGGACGCGGGTTTTCTTATTGCCGCCCTGATGCACCTTGATGGCTTCCATAATCTGATAGCCGACGGTGTAGCATGGGTTGAGGCTGGTCATCGGGTCCTGGAAGATCATCGCCACTTCCGCGCCAACCAGCTGGCGACGCTCTTTTTCTGAAATGCGCTTCAGGTCGCGGCCATTAAACTCCAGTTTATCCGCCATCACCCGGCCGGGATAATCAATCAGCCCCATAATCGCCAGCGAGCTGACCGATTTACCGGAACCTGATTCCCCGACGATCCCCACGACTTCGCCCTGGTTAACGCTGTAGCTCACGCGGTCTACCGCGCGAAACGGTGTGCCTTCGTCGCCGAAATGCACCGATAATTTATCAACATTCAATAACGCCATCTCGAACCTCTTACTGCTTCAGTTTGGGATCGAGCGCGTCACGCAGACCGTCACCCATCAGGTTAAATGCCAGCACCGTCAGCAGAATCGCTACCCCCGGGAAGGTGACGACCCACCAGGCACTCTGCGCGAACTGCAACACGTCGGAGAGCATCGTGCCCCACTCCGGTGTCGGCGGCTGCGCGCCCATGCCAAGGAAGCCAAGAGCGGCCATATCGAGAATGGCGTTAGAAAAACCGAGCGACGCCTGAACAATCAGCGGCGCCAGGCAGTTAGGCAGAATATTGATGAACATCTGCCGTATCGCGCCCGCGCCCGCTACCCGCGAAGCGGTCACGTAGTCGCGGTTCACTTCCACCAGCACCGCCGCACGGGTCAGACGCACGTAGTGCGGCAAGGCGACAAAGGTCAATGCCAGCGAAGCGTTGACGATAGAAGGGCCGAAGATCGCCACCAGCACCAGCGCCAGCAGCAGGCTCGGCAGGGCCAGCATGATATCGACGATACGCATAATGACCGAGTCAATCACGCCGCCGAAGTAGCCGGCGATCAGACCCAGCACCACGCCAAGAATCAGCGACAGCACGACGACCAGACAGCCCACCAGCAGCGATAAACGCGCGCCGTACATCAGGCGCGACAGAATATCGCGGCCGACGTCATCGGTTCCCAGCAGATGGGCGAAGCTTCCCCCATCCTGCCATGCCGGCGGCGCCAGCAGCACATCGCGGAACTGATCCGCCGGGTTATAGGGCGCGATGAAGTTAGCAAACACGGCGATGATAATCATAATCGCCACGTACACCAGGCCTACCACCGCCCCCTTGTTGCGTTTGAAATAGTGCCAGAACTCCTGCATCGGGGTCATAGGCACCGGCGCGGCGACAGTTTTATGTTCAGTAATTTGTGACATGATGGCCCCTTACTTCTTATGCCGAATACGCGGGTTCACCACGCCGTACAACAGATCGACCAGCAGGTTGACGAGGATGATCATCGTCGCGACCAGCAGCACCCCGCCCTGCACCACCGGATAATCGCGGCGTTGCAGCGCGTCGATCAGCCAACGCCCTAAACCTGGCCAGGAGAAGATGGTTTCGGTCAGAATGGCGCCCGCCAGCAGCGTCCCCACCTGTAGCCCGATAACCGTCACCACCGGCAGCATGGCGTTACGCAGCGCATGAACCACGATGACGCGCATCCGGGTCAGCCCCTTAGCGCGCGCGGTACGGATGTAATCCTCACCCAGCACTTCCAGCATCGATGAGCGGGTCATACGCACGATAACGGCCAGTGGAATGGTGCCCAGCACAATGGCAGGCAGAATCATATGCATCACGGCATCAATAAAATCGCCCGGTTCGCCCCAAATCGCGGTATCGATCAGCATAAAACCGGTCAGCGGCAGGGTATCGTCAAGGAACACAGTATCGCTGATACGTCCGGAGACCGGCGTCAGGTTGAGCTGCACCGAAACCAGCATAATCAGCATCATGCCCCACCAGAAGATCGGCATGGAGTAACCGGTCAGCGCGAGACCGACGGAGGTATGATCGAAGATAGAACCGCGTTTGACCGCCGCCAGCACGCCCACCGGGATACCGACGACAACGGCAAAAATCATCGCGCAGACGCCCAGCTCCATCGTGGCTTTAAAGCGCGGGACGAATTCTTGCCACACGGGAATGCGGCTTTTCAGCGAGATCCCTAAATCGCCGTGCAACACGCCCCAGATATAGTGGACATACTGCTGCCACATGGGCTTATCAAGACCCATTTCAGCCAGCAGCTGCGCGTGACGTTCAGGGGAAATCCCACGTTCGCCCGCCATAATCATCACCGGGTCGCCGGGAATCATATGCACAAAGGCAAAAGTGAGAAGGGTAATACCGATAAATGTCGGGATGACAAGTCCCAAACGTCGGAGGATGAACTGCAACATAACCCGGATTCTCTATAGTGACGACCCGCCTGGTGACAGGGCGTCTGTATTGCTCACAAATGTAAATCCCCCCTCCCCGTTAAGGGAGAGGGGAAACATACTGTTTATTATTCGACAGAGACGTTTTCGAAGTGGTGCTTACCTAACGGGTCAACCACGTAGCCTTTAACTTCTTTACGCACCGGCTCAAAGACGGTGGAGTGCGCGATGATCAAGGCTGGAGCCTGATCGTGCATCACGACCTGAGCCTGCTTGTACAGCTCGATACGCTTGTTATGGTCTTCGGTGGCACGCGCCGGCTGAATCAGGTCTTCAAACGGCTTGTAGCACCAGCGAGAGTAGTTAGAACCATCTTTCGCCGCGGCGCAGCTGAACAGGGTGGCGAAGAAGTTATCCGGATCCCCATTGTCGCCGGTCCAGCCCATCATGACGGTCTGGTGTTCACCCGCTTTCGCCCGCTTCAGGTACTCACCCCATTCGTAGGTCACGATCTTGGCCTGAACGCCGACTTTAGCCCAGTCGGACTGGATCATCTCCGCCATGCGGCGCGCGTTCGGGTTATATGGACGCTGTACCGGCATTGCCCACAGATCGATCGTGAACCCTTTTTCCATGCCGGCTTCTTTCAGCAGCGCTTTCGCCTTTTCCGGATCGTAGGTGTAGTCTTTAACGTCGTCGTTATAACCCCACATGGTCGGCGGAATCAGGTTTTTCGCCGGCTGGCCTGCGCCCTGGTAAACGGCTTTGATAATCGCTTCTTTGTTCACCGCGTAGGTCAGCGCCTGACGGACTTTGACGTTATCCAGCGGTTTCTTCTCGGTATTGAAAGAGAGGTAACCGACGTTCAGACCCGGTTGCTCCAGCAGATTGATGTTCTTATCTTCTTTCATCCGCGCGATGTCTGCCGGGTTCGGGTACGGCATCACCTGGCACTCATTTTTCTGCAGTTTGGCATAGCGCACGGAAGCATCAGGCGTGATGGAGAAGACCAGGCGATCGATCTTCGGCTTGGTGCCCCAGTAGCCCGGGAAGGCTTTATAGAGAATACGGGAGTCTTTCTGGTACTGCAGCAGCTGGAACGGGCCGGTACCGATCGGGTTCAGGTCCACTTTTTCCGGCGTGCCGGCTTTCAGCATGTTGTCGGCATACTCTTTGGACAGAATCGAGGCGAAGTCCATCGCCAGGTCCGCGAGGAACGGCGCTTCCGGACGAGTCAGCACGAACTGGACGGTATTATCGTCCACTTTCTTCACTTCGCTAATCAGGTCAGGCAGGCCCATGCCTTCGAAGTATTCGTAGCTGCCGCCAGACACTTTATGGTACGGGTTTTGTGCGTTTTTCTGGCGATCGAACGAGAACACGATGTCATCAGCATTCAGGTCGCGGGTCGGTTTAAAATCTTTATTATCCTGCCACTTCACGCCCTGACGCAGGTGGAAGGTATAGGTTTTTCCGTCTTCGCTGACTTCCCATTTTTCAGCCAGGCCCGGAATAACTTCGGTGGTACCGGTTTTGAATTCGACCAGACGGTTATAAATTGGCACTGAGCTGGCGTCATAGGTGGTACCAGAAGTGAACAGCTGTGGGTTAAAGCCTTCCGGCGAGCCTTCAGAACAATAAACCAGGGTCTTAGCCTGAACGCTTGCTGCAACGGTCAGGGCGACCAGGCTCAGACCAAGCTTCAGCATCCCTGACTTTTTCAAGGAAATACTCATTATTCTGCTCCAAATGTGATGTTGTTTGCATATATCCGCCAGACCTTTATTTATTTTTTACCCGGTCTGGTCGGTGGTGCCCGAAGGCCTGGATGAGAGATGGGGATTCCTTTCACAAAAACGCCTGAGTTGCAGTGCGGATTCTCCATGAAATGCCCCTCATGCCCTACAATCTGTCAACAGAATGCGTAAACGTCAATACAGCCAACCTGGTTTTACATCCGGGGTGAGAATCAACAGGCAAAGATTAAAAAAACTTCACGGCGCTATTTTCAGCAGAGAAATTTATGCTAGCGGCAAACAGGCAGCATAAATGCCTTAATAGTTTGCAGCAGGTAGTGATAAGCAATTCTGGCAAATGATGAAAATTTATTACGATGTGGCCAATATGTGAGCGATTAATAGCGCGAACGTTAAAACGCACAGCGGAAAATGCTGTAGTTATCCATAAGCTTCGCGAAAAAAGATCGGTACATATATAAAAAAATACAATGGAAGATGTCACAAAATAGTTAACAGGCGGTGTAAAACGCCGATTCATGCTTTTTTTGTGACTCTGGTTAAATATAGCCTCCCCGGCGTTGCGACGTTCGGCCGCGCCCTCAATGCCATCAAGGCGGGGGGGTTCTTTTTTACGGTGGTTTGGGCGAAGAAAACAGCTTCGCCCAAACCACCGTTTACCGGCATAGCGTAAGTCCGCGATAAACTGCTGACCCACCTCAAGTGATCAGCGCTGCTCAAAGAGCGGGCTTTTCAAATTTGGTCGGTGATAGAGGATAACTCGCCACTGTGTGGCTCGCCCTGCGGGCCGTTGCTAACGCAACGTTCCCTCGCGCTGCTCGGGTCGAACCTCTGCCCCCGGAGGTTCTCATCCTCATCGGCCACAGATGCAAAAAAGCCCGCTCAAAGAGCGGGCTTTTCAAATTTGGTCGGTGATAGAGGATAACTCGCCACTGTGTGGCTCGCCCTGCGGGCCGTTGCTGACGCAACGTTCCCTCGCGCTGCTCGGGTCGAACCTCTGCCCCCGGAGGTTCTCATCCTCATCGGCCACAGATGCAAAAAAGCCCGCTGAAAGAGCGGGCTTTTCAAATCTGGTCGGTGATAGAGGATAACTCGCCACTGCGTGGCTCGCCCTGCGGGCCGTTGCTGGCGCAACGTTCCCTCGCGCTGCGCGGGTCGAACCTCTGCCCCCGGAGGTTCTCATCCTCGTCGATCACAGATGCAAAAAAGCCCGCTCAAAGAGCGGGCTTTTCAAATCTGGTCGGTGATAGAGGATTCGAACCTCCGACCCCTTCGTCCCGAACGAAGTGCGCTACCAGGCTGCGCCAATCACCGAATGCGGGCGCATCTTACTGCTGAGACCCGCACCCGTCAATGCCTTATTAAGAAAAAATGGCTCAAGCGGCGAGAAACTCGCCACTCCGCTTATTTCTTCGCTGTTTTGCTCGCATCAGGAACGCGGCACCAGTTGTTATGCTCATTAATCCCGCCATCTGGCGAGGTATAGCCGAGGCAGCCCATGATGGTGTCGTACAGCTCAACGTGGCGACGCGGCACTTTCATCGCCGCCTGCTGCTGGAGCCGGGCAAAAGAAGCGGCATGATCGGGCGCTTCCAGATACTTATCCGACATCCACACCATCATCGGTACCCGGAACTGCTCCGGCGGCGCCATATTGCGCGGCGTACCGTGCAGGTGCTCACGCTCATTGATGGACTCGCCATGATCGGCCGCGTAGAACACTATCGCTTTCTTATCACGCAGCTGATCCAGCACGCTGACGATAAAGTGATCGACGTAGGTCACGCTGTTATCGTAAGAGTTGATCAGTTCCGCTTTCGAACATTTACTGTCCACGCCCACGCACTCCGGCTGCCACTGCGCGAAGCTGCGCGGATAACGCTGGGTATAGTTAAAGTGCGACCCTTTGGTATGCAGAATGATCAGGTGCTTACCCTGAGTATTCTTGGTTAGCGAACGCTTCACTTCATCCACCAGCAGCATATCATCCACGCTCTTACCGCGGTTACGCGGCTCCGCGCCAATCTGCTCGCGATAGGCAATGCTGTTCGCCATGGTATTGCTGTAGAACCACATCTCGCTCTGCATGGCGTACAGATCGCCGGTAAAGCCCAGCTGATGCAGGACCGCAAAGACGTTTTGCTCTTTCAGCGTCCGCTGTGGGTTATCTTCCGCCCCGCCCTCGCGCACAAACATGCAGCGCAAGGAGAGCTTGGTCGCGGTGTCGCACGAATACCCGCGGAAGGCGACCAGGTTTTTCTCCTGGGCCAGCTTTGGCGTGGTATTCCGGCCATAGCCCAGAATGCCCATATGATCCCACCGGGTGGTCTCACCGATGATAAACACCACGTAGGTGTCATCCAGCCCTTCCGGCGCCACATAGGTGAATTTCTTTGCCGGATTGATCAATGACTTGTTATCAGAGGACTCATCCACCTGCGCCCAGGCATACAGCCCCAGCGCGGAGAGCCAGTTTGACGGCAGATAGGAGTTGGCAATCACTCCGCCGTAGCTCGGCATATCAACCTCTGAGCTGCGTTCAACGTTCTTCTGTCGCAGCTCGAGCAGGCGAATCGGGCCCCAGACCATTAAACCGGCCAGCACGACGATAGCGATATTTTTCATCCGCTGGCCAGGAGTGCGAATTTGCCGCAGCAGGGTGTGACGACAGCGGTTATTCCAGATAAGCAGCAGCGGCGGCGTACTCACCAGCACCAGCCACAGAATCAAATGCCAACCGATCACCTCCTGGGACAGGTCAATATCCGTCGTCATCACCGACGCAATGATTCCGTAGCCAATCACCACATTCAGGAAGGTCATGTAGTAACTGGCGGCAGCGGAGAAAATAACGACCAGGGTGGCTAATATTCGCCAGACGCGCCGGCCCAGCAGCGACAGGATACGCAGCAGAAAAAAGGTCACCAGTACGGCCGCAACCAGTTCCACAACTCCGGAAAGCCCTTTCCAGAAGGTAAATTCCTGCGCATAACCGTTGAGACGACGGAAAAACACAGCACCGTTCATAAACCAGCCGATGTACAGCGCCAGCCAAATACTGAGCTTCTGCTGCGTCATCGTTCTAATATATTTCATGCATGAAACCTGGAAAAAGAAGAGATAAAACCACCTTGCTTACGCAATATAAGCGAGCAGGTTAATAGAGTGCGTTCAGGTTGATTAACTACTCAAACCCTTTCGAGATGCCTTGCGGCGACAGGCCCGTGAACCCTCTGGAGCTTACTCAAGTAAGTGACTGAGGTCAGTGGCGCAGTCAACAATAAGGCAGGTTGAAGGACGGAGAGTATAAGAAACCTCTACAAAGCGCGCTAAGTAGACCACAGAGGAAGGAAAAAGTACCAGGAGGGAATGTGATCCAACCAAACATTTACAAAACATTTGGTTGGATTGGCACTATTCGTTAAGGAAATGAGTGCTTCAGGCCAGGCATGCTGCGCCTTCAGGCATGCGCCTCGCTATAAACGTCGCTTTTTGGCTGACGAATGGTCGTGGAGAGCGCCAGGGAAAGAATCAGCAGGGCGAAGATAACGCAGAAGGTCACGTAGAACCCGCCAAACAGTGACGCAATCAGCGACCCGCAGATGCTGCCGATACCAAAGCCCAGATAAATCACGCCGTAGTTTTTCGCCAGGTTATTCAGACCGAAGAATTCACTGACCAGCGACGGGAACACGGTAATGGTGCCGCCGAAGTTAAAGGCGACGCAGGCGATGGCGGCAAAGAAGGTCATGGCGTTCAGCGGCGCGAACAGCAGCGCGGCCATGCCGACCAGCGAAACCACCTGACCGATGGTAATCACCCGAATACGGGAGATTTTATCCGACAGAATCCCCAGAACCAGACGGCCACTCAGGTTGGCGATAGAAATAACGGTCACCGCATTCGCCGCCGTCGCGACATCCAGATGAACCATCCCCTGGGCAATATCTTTTGCCACACCGATGACATACAGACCGCTCATACAGGCCGTCAGGAACATCACGGCTAACATCCAGTACTGCGGTTTACGCATCGACTCGGCCAGCGTGAAATCATTTTCCACCACGCCGTTGTGGGAGGCGGCGGTGTGGTTCGGCGCATCTTTCATCAATGTTGCGCCGCAAACAATCATCAGCAGCACAATCGCGCCCCAGATAATAAAGGTTTTCTCCAGCCCAACGGTTGCCAGCAGATGGGTATCGATAAATTTGAAACCGAGGCTACCGAGGCCGTAGGCGCCAATGGAAAAGGCGGAAATCAGCCCTTTACGCTCCGGGAACCACTTCACGCAGTTGGAGAGCGTCAGCAGATAGCCAGCGCCGTCCGCCAGCCCCACCAGCAGGCCCGCGCTCAGCCACAGCATCATCAGGCTATTCGAATGGGCGGTGAGGAAAAAACCGAGCCCCAGTAGAATCCCGGAGGCCATGGTGACGCGTTTAACGCCAAAGCGTTCCTGCAATTTACCGGCGACGGAAGAGGATAACGCCAGACCGAGGCTTAACAGACCGAAGGAGAAAGCCACCTGGCTTACCGGTTCGCCCAGCTTTGCGGAAAGAGAACTGTTGAACAAACTCCATGTATAAACCGATCCCAGCGCGAATTGTGTCACGATCGTGCCGGCTAGCGTAAGCCAGCGGGTATATTGACTGTTTGCAGCGTTCATAGCAGATATCCTGAAGAATTAACTGCCGCCACAATAGCGAAGCCCGCCGAGCGCCTGGCGAAAAAAGGCATGAAATGCCGCCAGCGAGGAATGAAATGCCGGAATGCCGGAATGAATGACATTGAAAAACGGCTGCGCATAAAATTAGTCGCGCTAAGTTAGTACCCACTACCTCACAACAATGCATCAACACTGTGTTTTTTAAGTAACATGCGCGTATCTTACATGCTACAAAACGCTAAAAGTTGGCGCTGACGCCCATCACATAGAGATAATTCGCCCCCGTTGGCACATTATCCGCCTGCGACAACGCCGCCCACGCCGCAAGGTGCGAATTGAGTGACATATCCGCCCCCAGGGTCACATCGCGCCAGGAGCCGTCCTGCGCCCGACCAGCAGCCCCAATCGGATCCGCGGAGAGCGACTGGTTGTAGCTCACCTGGGCCCAGGGATGCACGCCCCACAGCGCCTGATAATCCATCCGCCAGCCCAGCGTATTCACATAGGGGCTTTCTGGCGCACGACGGACGACGGGCGGCGATATTGCATCGCTGCGCAGACTGGCCACCGGCCCGGAGGTGACGCCATTCGCCAGGGTAAAATTCCAGCCCACGCTCATCCCATGGCCGCTATCCGGGGGCGCCAGCGCCTGATTCAACGCCATGCCGGGCAGGTCGCCAGAGGTATTCATCCGCTCCGCGAGGATATCTTCATAACGGGGTTGGTGATCGCTATCCCACGTATAGCGTTCAGGGGTATTACTTTTGGTATCGATAGCGATATATTCCTGTTGCCAGGCATTGGCGCTCGTGGCCAACGCAGCCCAGACGGCGACGCACGCCGGGAGAAATCCCCCCCGGAGACCATTGCATTTCTTTATTATCATTAATGCGACTCCATAAAGAGCCAAACAGGCGCTGTTGCTGTGTTTTTTATGGGATGTGCGGCCCTGAATACCCGAATAATGTGATTAGGCGAGCGAATGCGGCTAATGCACATGCAACATCAAAAAGGGTGGGTATATTGGGGAGTGGTATCCCTGTATTAACTATTATCTTTATCTTTCAGCCGTCAAGGCGAGCAGGTAAGTTTTATGACTAAAGGGAGAGAGACATGCAACGTTGCGGATGGGTAAGCCAGGACCCGCTCTATATTCAGTATCATGATAGCGAATGGGGCGTTGAGCAAAGAGATGCCCGTAAGCTGTTCGAAATGATTTGTCTTGAGGGCCAGCAGGCCGGGCTGTCGTGGATTACGGTACTGAAAAAAAGAGAAAACTATCGTCAGGCCTTCCATCAGTTTGATCCGGTTCGCGTCGCCGCCATGGATGACGCCGATATTGAACGTCTGCTCCAGAATGCCGGTATCATTCGCCATCGCGGGAAAATTCAGGCCATTATTGGCAACGCCCGCGCCTTCCTGGCGATGGAAGAAAACGGCGACGCTTTCGCGGATTTCGTCTGGTCTTTTGTCGACAATCAGCCACAGATCTCCCATCCGGCGACGCTGGCGGAAATTCCGACCACCACCCCCGCCTCCGATGCGCTGTCAAAAGCGCTGAAAAAGCGCGGCTTTAAGTTTGTCGGCTCAACGATCTGCTACTCCTTTATGCAGGCCTGCGGTCTGGTCAACGACCATGTGACAGGCTGTTTTTGCCACCCCGGAGGCCAGGATGATCCGCAAGTGGGACGCTAAAAATAGCCATCAGCTGCTCTCGCTGTGGCTGGAAAGCACGATTCACGCGCATCCCTTTATCAATGAAACGTACTGGCACGATAGCGTCGCGGTGGTACGCGATGTCTATCTGCCTGCCGCCAGCACCTGGGCATGGGAAGAGGACGGAGAGATAAAAGGCTTCATCAGCGTGCTGGAGTCACGTTTTATCGGCGCGCTTTTCGTCGCGCCGAAGGCTATCCGCCAGGGGATCGGCCGCGCGCTGCTGGACGAGGTCAAACAGCACTACGCCTGGCTCAGCCTCGAGGTGTACCAAAAAAACGTCCAGGCGGTGAATTTTTACCATGCGCAAGGCTTCCGGATAGAAGACTGCGCATGGCAGGACGACACGCTACAGCCGACCTGGATTATGCATTGGCCGGCGGATCAAACGCCGTAAGCGGCAACGCGGGCCCCGCATATTTTTCCAGCCACGCCAGCGCCGTATTGCCAGCGCAGCCGTTGCCCAGCCGCGAGGTAGGGATATCTTTGGTCAGCACGTTCACCGCGCCGTTCTTGCAGATCCCCGCCTGCGGGTCGAGATCGGGCCACGCCCCTTCATGCAAACAGATAACCCCTGGCCGAATCCCCTCCGTGACTACCGCCCCGGCCAGAACCTGACCGCGCGAGTTCCACACCCGCACCACATCGCCGTCGGCAATCTGCCGCGCCTGCGCATCCTGCGGGTGAATCGTTAACGGCTCGCGACCGGCAACGGCGTACTGGTCGCGCAACGATGTCTGATTCAGCTGGCTATGCAGACGATGCGCCGGATGTGCGGAAAGGAGCTGCAGCTGTTGCGGCTGGGCATTGCCGTGCCACTCATCGGGCTCCAGCCACATCGGGTGCGGCGGGCAATCGGGGTAGGCAAAACCGGCAATCGTCGGCGAGTGAATCTCGATTTTTCCGCTGGCGGTTTTCAGCGGGTTAGCCTGCGGGTCGGCACGGAAAGCGGCAAAACGGGCAAAGCGGGCGTTTTCCGGGTTTTCCGGCATTTCTATCAGCTGATTAGCCTGCCAGAACTGCTCAAAGGGCGGCAGCGTCACCTGCTGGCTGGCTCCCCGCTGCGCGGCGATCTGGTAGAAGGTTTCCAGCCACTGCAGATCGCTTTTCCCCTCGGTAAAACGCGCCCGTCCCCCGGCTTCCCAGCGCTCGCTGAGATCGGCAAAGACGTCAAAGTCATCGCGAGCTTCATCCCGGGGGGCAACCACCCGCTTCATCGGCACCAGATGCTGGTTACTGTAATCACCGGTCATGGTCATATCGTTGCGTTCAAACGAGGTGGTGGCCGGCAGGACGATATCGGCATGACGGGCCGCGGCGGTCCAGAAGCACTCTGAAATGACGATCAGCTCCGGTTTCTGCCAGGCGCGGATCAGCCGGTTGGTATCCTGATGATGGGTAAAGTTGGCGCCGCCCGCCCACCAGATAAACCGGATATCCGGGAAGTGGCGATCCATGCCGTTATGCTGATAGGCGGCGCCCGGGTTTTCCAGCGCTTCGACGATTCGCGCGACCGGTATTTTTTCTACCGCATCGGTACCGCCCGCCACGCTCCCCTGCATGGAGCCCAGCACCGCCGCCCGACGGGTGGGGTTGCCGCCGTTGGCGAAATGGTACGACAGGCCAAAGCCGCCGCCCGGCGTGCCAATCTGCCCCAGCATCGCCGCAAGCGTCACCAGCATCCAGTGTTTTTGTTCGCCAAACTGCTGGCGCTGCATCCCCCAGCCGGACATCAGCATGGTCGTATTTTCGTGGAATAAGGCCGCCAGTTCACGGATCTTACTCTCACTAACGCCGCAAATCTCCGCAGCCCAGCCGGCGGTTTTCGCCGTGCCGTCGCTCTCGCCGGTCAGGTAGCGGGCGAAAATGTCATAGCCGCTGGTGCAGCGGGCGAGGAACTCATCGTCCTGCCAGCCGTTCTCAACCAGCGTATGGGCGATGCCGAGCATCATCGCCACGTCGGTACCCATATGAGGAGCGATCCACTCGCTGGCTTCGCCAAAGAAATCGACGGTTTCCGATCGCATAGGATCGATACAGATCACGCGCTTGCCGCTTTTACGCAGCCGATCGAACCACGGTATCCCCTGTTCATCGGAGGCATTCCACGCAATCTTAAGCGTATTCAGCGGGTTGGCGCTCCACAGCACCACCACATCGCTGTGTTCCAGTAGCATGGGCCAGCTGGTTTGTTGCTGATAAACCTCATTGCCGCCCACCACATACGGCATGATCGCCTGCGCCGCGCCGGTGGAATAGTCCCCCAGATGGCCGGTGTATCCCCCCGCCAGGCTCATATAGCGCTGCAATAACGTCGCCGCCTTGTGCAGTACGCCGTTAGAACGCCAGCCGTAAGAACCGGCAAAAATGGATGCCGGGCCGTAGCTGTCCCGAATCCGCCGATGCTGGGTATGGATAAGATCCAACGCCTCCTGCCAGCTCACCCGCACCAACTCGTCCTGGCCACGCACGCCTTGCGGACTCTCCGGCGAAGCCAGGAAACCTTTCCGCACCATCGGGTAGCGCACGCGGGTTTTGCTGTGCACCTGGTCACGTACGGCGGTTTGCAGGGAATTGGTGAAAGAGGTCTCCAGCGCACCGCGGGAAGAGAGGACATTTTCACCATCTGTTTCAACCAACATAGGTCCCCAATGGGCCGCGGTTAAGATCGTTTCGGTTGCAGATGAGGTTGGCAAAGCGAGCTCCTGGTCAGCGAATGCAGGTGTTATGACGGTCTGTCAGGTAACCGTTCAATGTTATTTACAAAAAGAGAGATTATCCGGGGAATTTTCTCCGCATCCGGGCGTCATAATCAACCGTCACGCGTGCGGTGACAAAGAATAAAAAGGATTAAGGAAATAACATGAAAAAACGCGTACTCATGATTGCGGCTGTGGTTAGCGGCGCACTGGCGATTTCTGGCTGTACCACCAACCCCTATACCGGCGAGCGAGAAGCAGGAAAATCCGGCATCGGCGCCGGGATCGGCTCACTGGTTGGCGCGGGCATAGGCGCCCTCTCCTCGTCGAAGAAAGATCGCGGCAAAGGGGCGCTGATTGGCGCGGCGGCCGGGGCAGCGCTGGGCGGCGGCGCCGGTTATTACATGGATGTGCAGGAAGCGAAATTACGCGAGAAAATGCAGGGAACCGGCGTCAGCGTGACGCGAAATGGCGATAACATCGTGCTGAATATGCCAAACAACGTCACCTTCGACAGCAGCAGCGCCAACCTGAAACCGGCCGGTGCGAATACCCTGACCGGCGTCGCCATGGTGCTGAAAGAGTACGCTAAAACCGCCGTTAACGTCGTGGGTTACACCGACAGCACCGGCGGTCAGGAGTTGAATATGCGCCTGTCGCAGCAGCGCGCAGAGAGCGTCGCCAGCGCTCTTATTACTCAGGGCGTGGCGGCAAACCGTATTCGCACCAGCGGCATGGGCCCGGCGAATCCGATTGCCAGCAACAGCACTGCGGAAGGAAAAGCGCAGAACCGTCGCGTAGAAATCACCCTCAGCCCGCTTCAGTAACAGCGGTGGCCGGTCCTGGCCTCGTCTCCTTCGCCCGGCAAAAGGTCGCCTGCCGGGCAAAATGCTTGATATAGCGAATTTTCGCGCTAAGGTGTTGTGCAGATTTCAGCAAAGGAAGCCATCATGGCGAAAGCGGCGCGAGCAACCATCAGCGATGTGGCGAAAGCCGCAAAGACCGGAAAAACCAGCATTTCACGCTACCTCAACGGCGAAAAGCACCTGCTTTCCGATGACCTGCTGGCGCGCATTGAAAAAGCGATTGCCGAGCTCAACTATCGCCCCAGCCTGATGGCCCGCGGCCTGAAGCATGGTCGTACCCGGTTGATTGGCCTGATCATCGCCGATATCACCAACCCCTACTCCGTCAATGTGCTCAGCGGGATCGAAGCCGCCTGTCGCGAAAAGGGCTTTACCCTGCTGGTGTGTAACACCAACAACGAGCTGGACCAGGAGCTACACTATCTTGACCTGCTGCGCAGCTACCAGGTCGAGGGGATCGTGGTGAACGCCGTCGGGATGCGTGAAGAGGGGCTTAACCGCCTGCAGCAGTCGGCGCTGCCGATGGTGCTTATCGACCGTAAAATCCCCGACTTCGCCTGTGATGTCGTCGGTCTGGACAATACCCAGGCCGCCACCACGGCCACCGAACATCTGGTGGAAAAAGGCTTTGAAGCCCTGCTGTTCCTCAGCGAACCGCTCGGCTCGGTGAACACGCGCCGCGAACGCCTGAGCGCTTTTCGCGCCACCCTCCAGCGCCACACCGGCATCGTGGCCGAGAACGCCGAAGTCCCGCTGAACGACGGCGCGATGCTGGATAGCGTTCTGCGCCAGTTTCACTCCCGCCATCGCGGCATGCGCAAAGCGGTGATTTCCGCCAACGGCGCCCTGACGTTACAGGTCGCGCGCGCGCTTAAACGGGTCGACCTGATTTGGGGCAGCGATATAGGCCTGCTCGGTTTCGACGAGCTGGAATGGGCGGAGCTGGCAGGGGTCGGCATTACCACTCTCAAACAGCCCACCTGGCAGATTGGCTACGCCGCGGTGGAGCAGGTGGTGCGCCGGATTGAAGGCACTAATGACCCCATCTGCGAGCGGGTCTTCTCCGGCGAGCTGATCGTCCGCGGTTCCACCTCCCGTTAATCGTCCTTCGTGATGGCGATCATAAATTAGGCATCCGCCCCTTTCCTTTGGAACCGGTACCATCTAGCGTAATAGAGAGATTCGCTACAGCGCTACCGGGAGTTTGTCAGATGGCCAGAAAAATCATTGTCGTGACCGCCGCTTATGGTTACGACCGCGTTAAAGCACTTGGCGGGCAGTCCGCTGTCCTGCCGTTTATCGCCGGATCCGGCGCCGACGGCGTGGAAATCCGCCGCGAATTATTCAGCGCTGACGAGCTTAATCAGCTGCCAGAGCTGGCGGCAAACATTGAACGCCACAACCTGCTGGCCTGCTATTCCGCCCCGGAAGCTTTGTTTGAAGTCGATGGTTCGCTCAACCCGCGTCTGTCGGCCTTACTGCAGGAAGCGCAAATCCTCAACGCCCTGTGGCTGAAACTCTCTCTCGGCCACTTCACCCACAACCATGAACTGGAGAGGCTGCGCCGCACCCTGCAGGAAAGCGGCATGGCGCTGGTGGTCGAAAATGACCAGACCGACTGCGGCCAGCTGGCGCCGATGCAGCGCTTTAAGGCCAGCTGCCGGGTGAATGCACTGCCGATCACCTTGACCTTCGATATGGGCAACTGGCTGTGGGTCGGTGATTCGCCGGAAGAGGCCGCCCGCTATCTGGCCCCCGCCGTTAGCTATATCCACGTCAAGGCTGCGGAACCACACCATGAGCAGTATCGCGCCGTTCCTCCCGATGAGGCGTCAGCACGCTGGCTGGCGCTGCTTAACGACCTGCCGGCCGATGCCCCGCGCGGTATCGAATTTCCGCTGGAGGGTCATGACCTGACGGCCGTGACCCGCCGCTATGTGAATTTGTTACGCGAGGAGTAAGCCATGGAAAACCAATTAGATGTCATCACCATCGGCGAAGCGATGGCCATGTTTGTCGCGACCGAAACCGGGGACCTGGCTGACGTTGAACACTTTATGAAGCGTGTCGCAGGCGCTGAGCTGAACGTCGCCACCGGCCTTGCTCGCCTGGGGCTGAACGTCGGCTGGGTCAGCCGCGTCGGCAAGGACAGCTTCGGGCGCTTTGTCCGCCATGCGCTGGCAAAAGAGGGCATCGATGCGCGCGGCGTTACCGAGGATAGCCGTTACGCCACCGGCTTTCAGATGAAATCCAAAGTCGAAAATGGAACCGATCCCATTGTGGAATATTTCCGCAAAGGCTCTGCCGCCAGCCATCTGTCGCCGGATGACTTCCATGCCTATTACTTCGCCAGCGCCCGCCATCTGCATCTAAGCGGCGTGGCCGCCGCGCTGTCTGACAGTTCATACGCCCTGCTGGATCATGCCGCCAGGACGATGAAAGCCCAGGGGAAAACGCTCTCCTTCGACCCCAACCTGCGCCCGGTGCTGTGGAAAAGCGAAGCCGAGATGGTGGAAAAGCTGAATCAGCTCGCCTTCCAGGCCGACTGGGTGCTGCCTGGGTTAAAAGAGGGCATGATCCTCAGCGGTCAGCAGACGCCGGAAGGCATCGCTGACTTCTATCTCACCCGCGGCGTTCAGGCGGTGGTGATTAAAACCGGCGCCGACGGCGCCTGGTTTAAAACGGCCGCTGGCGAACAGGGCGCGGTCGCGGCCATAAAAGTCGATAACGTTGTCGATACCGTGGGCGCCGGCGATGGCTTTGCCGTGGGGGTGATTAGCGCGCTGCTGGAAGGCAGATCGCTGCATCAGGCGGTACAACGCGGTAACAAGATTGGCTCGCTGGCCATTCAGGTCCAGGGGGACAGCGAAGGATTACCTACGCGCGAGGCGCTGGGCGAGTAACCCAGGTCAGCATAATGATAACGGCCTCCCCTGTACCCTACATACGGCGGCGGCGTCATGAACCTCAACTTTAGAGGCAAGCCTATGAACAGCTCAACCAATGCAACCAAACGCTGGTGGTACATCATGCCTATCGTGTTTATCACGTATAGCCTGGCGTATCTCGACCGCGCAAACTTCAGCTTTGCTTCGGCAGCGGGCATTACTGAAGATTTAGGCATTACCAAAGGGATCTCGTCGTTACTGGGCGCCCTGTTTTTCCTCGGCTATTTCTTCTTCCAGATTCCGGGGGCAATTTATGCCGAACGCCGCAGCGTACGGAAACTCATTTTCGTGTGCCTGATCCTGTGGGGCGCCTGCGCTTCGTTGACCGGGATGGTGCACAATATTCCGGCGCTGGCGGCTATCCGCTTTATTCTTGGCGTGGTTGAGGCGGCGGTCATGCCGGCGATGCTGATTTACATCAGTAACTGGTTTACCAAATCCGAACGTTCGCGGGCCAATACCTTCTTAATCCTCGGTAACCCGGTGACGGTGCTGTGGATGTCGGTGGTATCCGGCTATCTGATTCAGTCCTTCGGCTGGCGTGAAATGTTTATCATTGAAGGCGTTCCGGCGGTGCTGTGGGCCTTCTGCTGGTGGGTGCTGGTCAAAGATAAACCGTCGCAGGTCAACTGGCTGGCGGAGAGCGAAAAAGCCGCCCTGCAGGCGCAGCTGGAAAGCGAACAGCAGGGAATCAAAGCCGTGCGCAACTACGGAGAGGCGTTCCGCTCACGCAACGTGATTCTGCTGTGCATGCAGTATTTCGCCTGGAGCATCGGCGTGTATGGCTTCGTCCTGTGGCTGCCGTCCATTATCCGCAGCGGCGGCGTCAATATGGGCATGGTGGAAGTGGGCTGGCTCTCCTCGGTACCTTACCTGGCTGCGACCATCGCGATGATCGTTGTCTCCTGGGCTTCGGATAAAATGCAGAACCGCAAACTGTTCGTCTGGCCGCTGCTGCTGATCGGCGGGCTGGCGTTCATCGGCTCCTGGGCGGTTGGCGCTAACCACTTCTGGACCTCCTATACGCTGCTGGTGATTGCCGGTGCGGCGATGTACGCCCCATATGGCCCTTTCTTCGCCATCATTCCGGAAATGCTGCCGCGTAACGTTGCCGGTGGCGCAATGGCCCTGATCAACAGCATGGGCGCCTTAGGCTCCTTCTTTGGCTCATGGTTTGTTGGCTACCTCAACGGCACCACCGGCAGCCCTTCGGCCTCGTACATTTTCATGGGAGTGGCGCTTTTCGCCTCGGTATGGCTTACTTTAATTGTTAAGCCCGCTAACAATCAAAAACTTCCGCTTGGCGCTCGTCACGCCTGATCCTTAAGACTACGGAGATCCGCATGAAGCCGTCCGTTATTCTCTATAAAACGCTTCCCGACGACCTGCAACAACGTCTGGAAAAACACTTTACCGTCACTCAGGTGAAAAACCTGAACCCGGAAACCGTCCAGCAGCACGCTGAAGCTTTCGCGCAAGCCGAAGGCCTGCTGGGGTCGAGCCAAAAAGTCGACGCCGCGTTGCTGGAGAAAATGCCCAGGCTTCGTGCGACCTCAACGATTTCCGTCGGCTATGACAACTTCGACGTGGACGCGCTGAACGCACGTAAAGTGCTGCTGATGCACACGCCGACCGTACTGACCGAGACCGTTGCCGACACGGTGATGGCGCTGGTGCTGAGCACCGCGCGTCGGGTGGTGGAAGTCGCCAACCGCGTGAAAGCCGGGGAATGGACCAAAAGCATCGGGGCGGACTGGTTCGGCACCGATGTGCACCACAAAACGCTGGGCATCGTCGGGATGGGCCGGATCGGGATGGCCCTGGCGCAGCGGGCGCACGCCGGTTTCGGCATGCCGATCCTGTATAACGCCCGCAGCCGGCATCCGCAGGCGGAAGAACGTTTTAACGCCCGCTACTGCGATCTGGATACCCTGCTGCAGGAAGCTGACGTGGTGTGCCTGATCCTGCCGCTGACCGACGAGACTCACCATCTGTTCAGTGCGGAAAAGTTCGCGAAAATGAAGTCCTCGGCGATCTTTATTAACGCCGGGCGCGGTCCGGTGGTTGATGAGAATGCCCTCATCGCCGCCTTGCAGAAGGGAGAAATTCACGCTGCCGGTCTGGACGTTTTCGAACACGAGCCGCTGGCGAAAGACTCTCCGCTGCTCAGCCTGCCGAATGTCGTCGCCCTGCCGCATATTGGTTCAGCCACCCATGAGACCCGCTACAATATGGCGGCCTGTGCGGTGGATAATCTGATTGATGCCCTCGAGGGGCGCGTCGAGAAGAACTGCGTGAATCCGCAGGTGAAGTAAAGGCTTATCAAGGTTGAGGCCACCCGGCCGAGCAGCGCCTCGGCCGGGCGGAACCCCGGAATCGGCGCCAGCGCCTCCTCCGGGTTAGCGAAACGGTTAGCGCGTAGCGTTAACCGCCGCCGTCCACGCCTGATTAAATGCCTGATGCTGGGCAGCCAGCGGGCCAATCAGGGTGTTGTACTGGCTGGCCTGTTGCGAAGTCGGGAACTGGATCCCGTTCGCCACAAAGCTTACCTGAGTATTTTGCTGAGCGATAAAATCACCCACCTGTACCAGCTGCTGCGTGAAGACCTGAGCGGCAGGAATCAGCGGCTGCAATGCATTGGCCGGTGCGGTTACCACTTTATTGTAAACCTGGTCAAAGACCGGCTTCAGATCGTCAGCCTGCTTCAGCGCGCTGTGTGCGCCATCGGCCTGCATTTTCGCATTTTCCAGCTGCTGGCTTAGCACGCCCAGCGCGCCGTTTGCCTGGCGCAGCGGTTCACGCTGAGTCACATAGTCCTGCGGTACGCGAATCGCGTTGACGCTGTCTACAACCGGGCGCAGACCTGCGTCCATCGCCTGACTTACCTGCTGTGAATAGCCGTAAATCACCGCGTAATCGGAGACAAAAGGACCAAACTGTTTTTTCTGATCGGCAGTCAGCGTCGGCAGACGTTCGCCGCTACGCATTGCCGTATTTTGCAGGAAGTCGATAAACGCTTTGCGCTGATCGCCTTCTTTATCAAAACACCCACTCAGGCTAACCACCATTAATAAGGCCGCAACAGCCGCAAACCAGCGAGAGCAGGACTTTCCTGTCGCCATTTTTATACTCCTTTCAGCCAAAAAAAGCGCACACAGACACACACGTGCCAGACGCTGACAAGGATAGTCCAGGTCGGCCTTGCAGGATACTCTTTCCTGACAATCTTTCGCAGGAAAAGCACCGTGCAGGGCGTTTTATTGGTCAGCGCTATCGTCTGTTAAGCTCATCACAATTACCGCCGTCGTTCACCCGGCAAAAATAAGACACAACAAATTGATTTAATTAAACTTTACCTTATCCTCCCGCGAGAAAGCCGCCAAAGAGAACGATAATCGCACGCTTCCTGGCCAGCCTGCGTTGCCTGAGCTCGGCTTCAATGCTTTGATGAATGAGCGATTAACGGCGATGCGTTCGATAATCGCACAAATCACCTTAACGACAGCGAGGGAGAGGATGACAATCCTGCTCCGTCCCCCGCTCTGGCTGCCAGGAATGCCGTATGAATAAGACAACCATCGATATTCAGGCTTTTATCAATGAACATCCGTTTACGAAGTACCAGTGGATGATTCTGGCCTTGTGTTTTATTACCGTCGCGATGGACGGATTCGATACCGCCATCATCGGTTTTATTGCCTCTGACCTGGTGCAGGAATGGGGCGTGGAAAAATCCGCGTTAGGCCCGATGATGAGCGCCGCGCTGGTCGGTCTGGCCGTCGGCGCCCTGACCGCAGGACCGCTGGCGGACCGCATCGGGCGTAAGAAGGTGCTGTTGATGTCGATTGTGGTGTTCGGCAGCTTTAGCCTGCTGACCGCCTTCGCCACCAGCCTGAATCAACTGACGCTGCTGCGTTTCCTGACCGGCCTTGGGCTGGGCGCCGCGATGCCGAACGCCGCTACGCTGATGAGCGAGTATGCGCCGGAACGCCGCCGCGCTCTACTGGTAAATCTGATGTTCGTTGGCTTCCCGATGGGCTCGTCGCTGGGCGGCTTTCTCTCGGCCTGGATGATCCCGCATTACGGCTGGCAGAGCGTACTGATACTGGGCGGTGTGATGCCTCTGCTGCTGGCGGTGGCGCTGGTGTTCCTGTTGCCGGAATCGGCGCGCTATCTGGTCGTCAAACGGCAGCCTGCACAGCGGATTGCGGCGATTCTGCGTCGTATCGGCCCCGTGCCGCAACAGGTGGAATTCGAGCTGCATGAAGCCGGACAGGTAAAAGAAAAATCGGCGCTGGCGGTGATTTTCTCGCCGCGCTATCTCGTCGGCACCGTGATGCTATGTCTGACCTACTTTATGGGATTGCTGATTTTCTATTTACTGACCAGCTGGCTGCCGCTGCTGATTCGCGAAACCGGCGCCTCGATGAGCCAGGCATCGATCATCACCGCGCTGTTTCCGCTGGGCGGCGGGATTGGGGTACTGATCCTCGGCGCGCTGATGGATAAACTCAACCCCAATAAAGTGGTCGCCGTCGGCTGGCTGCTGACCGGCGTTTTCGTCTGTCTGGTGGGCTTCTCGACCAGCAGCCTGATCTTAATGGGTGTCATGGTCTTTATCGCCGGCAGCATTATGAACGGCGCGCAATCCTCGATGCCCGCGCTGGCGGCCGGATTTTATCCCCCCCAGGGGCGGGCGACCGGCGTCGCCTGGATGTTGGGGATCGGCCGGTTTGGCGGGATCCTCGGCGCCTTCAGCGGGGCATTCCTGATGCAGGCCCAGCTCTCCTTCGGCACTATCTTCACCCTGCTGTCGATTCCGGCATTTTTATCCGCCCTCGCGCTACTGGTGAAATATAAAATCAGCAAAAGTCTGCCGGTATCCCGGCGAACCGCAGTGAAAAATATGCAAAAGGCGTAATCTTCAGGCCAGCGAATAATCGCTGGCCTAAGCGCTTTCTTAACTGTTTACAAAAATTTTCCATTGCCATCTGTCTGGTGATTAATCATCACGTTATCGGTAATTTTCCTCCATTTCCCGCCGCCAGAAGTTAGTCCGCATGCACATAATAACCCCCGTGATCATTATTTGCGTTTTTTCTGACTATTCTTAATAAGCTGTATGACATTTACCTTATTGCTGTGTAAGAGAGGAGTTCTCAATGGAATATAAAGATCCCGTGGTTGAACTGCTTAGCAGCCTGGAACAAATTGTTTTCAAAGATATTTCTCAGACGATCGCCCCGCCTCGCAAGCAGACCGTATTTAGCGAGTTTGAACAGCTTCGCCAGGGCACCGGGCTCAAGATTGATGATTTTGCCAATGCCATGGGAGTGAGCGTGGCGATGGTGCAAGAGTGGGAGTCGAGACGCGTGAAGCCCTCTTCCACGGAGCTGAAATTAATGCGCTTAATTCAGGCGAATCCGCAGCTTTCAAGGCAACTTATTGACTGAAGTTCTATAATAAGAATCAGGTCTGGTTACGGTCCTCATACGGGACCGTTTTTATTTCTGTGAAAAAACGTTTGCTATCGCACCGCAAAAATGAGTTAATGCTCGCAGGTTTGATGTACAGACCACAGAGCATTAGTATAGAGTAGTCCTTGAGCGGTTATCATAGATACCCCGGTAGTGAACTTTCCCTTTATAGCTTCAAATCTGTAGTCCAGACCGTATCGCCGAAAGGTTCATTTATTATTTAAAGGTATTTCGCTATGTCCGGTAAAATGACTGGTATCGTAAAATGGTTCAACGCTGACAAAGGCTTCGGCTTCATCACTCCTGATGACGGTTCTAAAGATGTATTCGTACACTTCTCCGCTATCATGAACGATGGCTACAAATCCCTGGATGAAGGTCAGAAAGTTTCCTTCACCATCGAAAGCGGCGCTAAAGGCCCGGCAGCTGGCAACGTAACCAGCCTGTAAGCTTAAATTAAGCTCAGAATTTAAGATCCCTGCCTCACGGCGGGGATTTTTTTTTATCTGACTTTTTTATCTGACAATAATAAAACCGCCTTCTGAACGAGGGCGGTTTTTTTGTCTTCAGAGCGCCGCGAAATGCCAGCCGCCTTCCCGCCACTCCAGAGAATGGGTCAGCTTCAGCCCCTGCAGAAAAGCCACATCATGCGACACCACGATCATCGCTCCGGGAAATGCCGCCAGCGCCGCTTCTATCGCCTGCGTGGAGGCTAAATCAAGATGGTTAGTCGGCTCATCGAGCAGCAGAAGCTGCGTCGCGTCACGTCGCCATAAGACGCAGGCCAGCGCCGCCTTTAAGCGCTCCCCGCCACTTAACGCCGCCAGCGGCAGATTGATTTTATCCGTCCCTAGCTGCAGCCGGGCGAGACGGCTACGCAGCACGCCCGCCTCCAGCGGCGTATCCTCAAGGTTAAGGTGCGCCATCACCGACAGCGACAGGTCCAGCTGCGTCAGATGCTGATCCAACCAGGCCGCGTTCACCGATAGCCGACACTCACCGGATAAGGGCTGTTCCAGTCCTACCAGGGTTTTCAGCAGGGTGGTTTTCCCACAGCCATTAGGCCCGCGCAACGCCACACGCATTGGCCCATCGAGCCGCCAGTCGAGCGGCGACGTTGCCAGATGCGCCAGCTGTAGCGACTCCAGCACTAACACCTGTTTACCGGCGGCAACCTGGCTCCCTGGAAGGGTAAACATCACCGACGCCTCCTCCTCCACCCGCTCACGCGCCTGCATCACCGCCGCATTTAGGGCACTATTTTGCTCCCGGTGCTGGCGCTGTAACGTCCCGGGGCGCTCTTTCGCCGCCCCTTTGTACTTCACCCGTTCAAAAGAGGCGATATTCAGCGTATCCACAACGCGCAGCGTCTGTGCAGAGCGCCGCTGGCTGGCATCGTGTTCCTTTTGCATCCGGGCGCGGGTACGGCGACGTTCGGTTGCCGCGTGTTCCAACGCCGCGCGAGCCGCCTGCCGTTCCGCGTCGCGCTGCTGCTGGTAATCGGCATAGTTGCCGCCATAGCTGCGTAAGGTGCCAGGCGTGAGTTCAAGGATACGCGGCACTCTGGCCAGCAGTTCACGATCGTGGCTGGCGATAAGCGCCCCGCCGGACCAGCGTTCCAGCTGCTGATATAGCCATTCCCGTCCCTGGCGATCCAGATGATTAGTCGGTTCATCAAGCAGCAGGTAATCGGCAGCGGAAAGAAATGCGCCGCACAGCAACGCCTTCACCCGTTCGCCACCGCTGAACGACGAGGCGAGGCGATCGGGGGAAAACGCCGGTAAGCCGGCGTGCCGGAATGCCGCACTCAAACGCTCCGGGAGATCCCAAAAACCGTCCAGGTTATCCACATCGTCTGCCAGCGCCTCGCCGCGTTCAAGGCGCTGCAATGCAGCAAAGACCGGCTGATAGCCCAGCAGGGCGGCCAGCGTGGTCCGGGGGGTAATCGCCTGCTGCTGGGCAACATAGGCTATGGACGCGGAACGCTCGATATGGCCGCCAGAGGGGGCGTCCAGACCGGCCAGCAGACGCAGCAAACGGGTTTTGCCAACGCCGTTACGCCCAACCAGACCGCAATACGAATTTTCCAGCGCTAAAGTCAGCGGGCCAAAAAGCGTCTCTCCCGTCGCAAACTGACAGGTGACCTGATGCAAAATAAAAGAGGGGGATTGGGCACAATGAGCCATAAGCACTCCTGAATGAAATCAATACTTCCCCTACCGGCAAATCGCGCTGGCAAGGATCCGAATTCAGCAGGTGTGTTTGTCCATTTTCAGGGTGCTCTCAGTGAGACGAGGGGTTCGTCGGGGCATAGGATAGCCACACCGACGCCCCCATTTCAAGATTATTTTTTCCGCACCGGGGTACGCCCGTGGCAAAAGGAGCCGTCGGAAACCGTCATATTTCCCCTCAACGAGGCACACCATATCGGTAATATGGCCCGCGGCTACACGCTCAATTTTCATTCTATTTTTTTGAATGAGATGCGCAAATTGTTCCGATTTTAATCAGCCGAATATGGTCCTATCATTTATCACATCAGAGCAATAACGCTCTATACCAGATAAAAAAACTTAAGGAATATGACCATGAAATCCATCAAAACTTTCGTTGCAGTTTCTGTTCTTTCGATGATGTCTTTCGGTGCATTCGCACAAAGCATCAGCACCACCGCCTCCACTCTGGATCGTGCAGAAGCAAAAATTGCCGCTCAGGCCGCTGAACAAGGCGCGTCATACAAAATTACCAGCGCCCAGTTCAATAACCGCGTTCATATGACGGCAGAACTGACCAAATAAGCCCCACCCGCGCTCCTGCCGGGCCGCCGGAAGTTGACCAGACAGGCGACAATGACAACACGATGAAGAAGGAACCTGAAATGAAGACTATCAGCGTGATAACCGCCCTGTTTCTGCCAGCTTCACTGTCATCCGCGGTGATGGCCGCCGGGCAGCACGCCGGGCCACCGGAAGCCGGTGCGAATATGGATACGTCGCTGCATCAGAACCGTATTAACGTCAGTCACGCTTTTGATAAAGAGAGTCTGACCGCGGGCAATCTGCAGTAAAGACAGGCGCCGCAAGGCGGCTGAACGGGCGAGGGAGTCATTCTGCCGCCATAAAAAAACCTGCCGGAGGGCAGGTTTTTTGTTATGCGAAAAACGCTTACTGCAGCAGCGAAATATCCGCGACCTGCAGGAACAGATCGCGCAGTTTCGACAGCAGCGTCAGTCGGTTAATACGCACTTCGCGATCTTCAGCGTTAACCATCACGTTCTCAAAGAACTCGTCCACCGGTTCACGCAGGGAGGCCAGCTCGATCAGCGCATCCTGATAACGACCCTCGGCGAAATATGGCTGCAGCTTATCGCGCAGCACCACCAGGTGACCCGCCAGCTTGATTTCAGCCGCTTCTTTCAGCACGGAAGCGTGGACGATATCGTTCAGCGTCTCGTCGGATTTTGCCAGAATGTTGGAGACGCGCTTGTTGGCTGCCGCCAGCGCGGACGCCTCTTCCAGAGTACGGAAGTGCGATACCGCCTTCATACGGGCGTCAAAATCGGCCGGGCGGGTCGGACGACGCGCCAGCACCGCCTGAATGGTGTCGACGGTGTAGCCCTGGTCCTGATACCAGGCGCGGAAACGACCGAGCATAAAGTCGATAACGTCATCCACCACGTTGGCGTTAGTCAGCTTGTCACCATACAGACGCACCGCTTCTTCAGTGAGGGTCTGCAGATCCAGATTCAGGTTCTTTTCAACGATGATACGCAGCACGCCCAGCGCGGCGCGGCGCAGCGCGAACGGGTCTTTATCCCCTTTCGGATGCTGACCGATACCAAAGATCCCCGCCAGGGTATCCATCTTATCGGCAATCGCCACGGCGCAGGCCACCGGATTAGACGGCAGCTCATCGCCGGCAAAGCGCGGCTGGTACTGTTCGTTCAGCGCCACGGCAACGTCTTCGGCTTCGCCATCATGACGCGCGTAGTGCATCCCCATCACGCCCTGAGTATCGGTGAACTCGAAAACCATGTTGGTCATCAGGTCGCACTTCGACAGCAGGCCCGCACGGGTCGCGTGGTTAACGTCAGCGCCAATCTGCCCGGCAATCCAGCCCGCCAGGGCCTGAATACGGTCGGTCTTGTCGCGCAGGGTGCCCAGCTGCTGCTGGAACAGCACGGTCTGCAGACGCGGAAGATGGTCTTCCAGACGCTTTTTACGGTCGGTATTGAAGAAGAACTCGGCATCGGCCAGACGCGGACGCACCACCTTCTCGTTACCGGAGATGATCTGCTGCGGGTCTTTGGATTCGATGTTGGCGACGAAGATAAAGTTCGGCAGCAGTTTGCCGTCTTCAGCGTAAACCGGGAAGTACTTCTGGTCACCTTTCATGGTGTAAACCAGCGCTTCGGACGGTACCGCGAGGAATTTTTCTTCGAATTTCGCCGTCAGCACCACCGGCCACTCCACCAGTGAGGTGACCTCTTCCAGCAGGCTTTCGCTCAGATCGGCCTTACCGCCAATCTTACGCGCGGCGTCTTCCGCGCCGGCTTTAATCATGGCCTTACGCGCTGCGTAATCCGCCACCACTTTACCGCGCTCCAGCAGAATCTGCGGATACTGGTCGGCATTGTCGATGGTGAATTCCGCCTCGCCCATAAAGCGATGGCCGCGGATCACGCGATCGGACTCGATGCCGAGAACCGTTGCCGGAACGACTTTGTCACCCAGCAGCAGGGTCACGGTGTGAACCGGACGGACGAAGTGGACGTCAGAATCGCCCCAGCGCATCAGTTTCGGGATCGGCAGCTTCGCGAGAGAGGTCGCCACCATGTTTGGCAGCAGCACTTCCGCGCTTTCGCCTTTCACATGGGCGCGGTACAGCAGCCATTCGCCTTTGTCGGTTGCCATGCGCTCGGCCTGGTCAACGGTGATACCGCAGCCACGCGCCCAGCCTTCGGCCGCTTTGCTCGGCTTACCTTCGGCATCGAACGCCGCAGAAACCGCCGGGCCGCGTTTTTCAACTTCGCGATCGGGCTGTGCCGCCGCCAGGTTAGCGACTTTCAGCGCCAGACGGCGCGGCGCGGCAAACCATTCAACGGCGCCGTGGGCTAAGCCCGCCGCATCCAGCTCGGCGGTAAAGTTCGCAGCAAAGGACTCCGCCAGGCTGCGCAGGGCTTTTGGTGGCAGCTCTTCGGTACCGATCTCCACCAGGAAAGTTTTCTCAGACATGGCCGCCTCTTATTTGTTTTTGTTGCACATCGGGAAGCCAAGGGCTTCACGGGAAGCGTAGTACGCTTCCGCCACTGCTTTCGTCAGGGTGCGAATGCGCAGGATATAGCGCTGACGCTCGGTAACGGAGATGGCTTTGCGTGCATCCAGCAGGTTGAAGCTATGGGCGGCCTTCAGGATACGCTCGTAGGCAGGCAGCGGCAGCGGATTTTCCAGCGCCAGCAGCTGCTGCGCTTCTTTCTCATACTGCTCAAAGCAGGAGAACAGGAAGTCGACGTCCGCGTATTCAAAGTTATAGGTCGACTGCTCGACTTCGTTTTGATGGAACACGTCGCCGTAGGTGGTTTTACCCAGCGGGCCGTCGCTCCAGACCAGGTCGTAAACGCTGTCCACGCCCTGAATGTACATCGCCAGACGTTCCAGACCATAGGTGATCTCACCGGTAACCGGTTTACATTCCAGGCCACCCACCTGCTGGAAGTAAGTGAACTGCGTCACTTCCATCCCGTTCAGCCACACTTCCCAGCCCAGACCCCAGGCCCCCAGCGTCGGGTTCTCCCAGTTGTCTTCCACGAAGCGAATGTCGTGAATCGTCGGATCCATACCCAGCTCTTTCAGAGACCCAAGGTACAGCTCCTGAATGTTGTCCGGCGATGGCTTAATCACCACCTGGAACTGATAGTAGTGCTGTAAGCGGTTCGGGTTTTCGCCATAGCGGCCGTCGGTTGGGCGGCGGGAAGGTTGCACATAGGCAGTCGCCATCGGCTCTGGCCCCAACGCACGCAGGCAGGTCATCGGGTGGGAGGTGCCGGCGCCGACTTCCATGTCCAGTGGTTGAACAATGGTGCAGCCCTGACGAGCCCAGTAATCCTGTAAGGTCAGGATCAGGCCCTGGAAGGTCCTGGTATCAAACTTTTGCATATTATTTCGTGCTGGATACGTGTGGATTTAAAGGAAGGGATCAGTATACCCGCTGACTGCGAGATATACAGTACGAAACGGCGTTGTTTAACTAAAATTGCGGAAATTAACGCCAGCACGCGGCATCAGGGGCGCGTTTAACGCATAGAAAGATGTAAAAACTGCCCATCTGGGTCGAAAGAACAGATAAAACGCTCATTCTGCGCAGTCAGGCCTGAGAGCTCATAGCTCCCCTGGAACTGCTCGAAATGACTGACGTCGACCATACGCTCCCTTGTGCTGTAGCGCTTCGCGGCCTGTTCCTTACAGAGTTGTTCCATATTGCGGGTAATTTGCGGCGTAATCCCTGCACGTTGTGCTTTTTGCATCGGCTGGTTCGGCGTCTGGCTGCAGCCCGCAAGGAGGAGCAATATCAGTCCAGAAAAAAAATATTTCATCACCCTGTTCCTCAGCCGCCTTGTTAGCAAATTGTTATCTTGAGATTACGTGAAATCACCCGAACATTGTGCGAATCTCTCCACATCTCTACAAGTCTGCTACGGTAAACTCGGAATATTCCATTGCGACACGGCGGCACAAGGGCAGTCAGAGCCTGTTTAAGAAGGAGCCATTGAGGTACTGATGCAGGAAAAAATAAACTGGATAACAAGTTTGCGCGGCATCGCATGCCTGATGGTGGTGATGATCCATAGCACCACCTGGTATATCACCCATCCCCATACCATCAGTTTGCTGAACTGGGATATCGCCAATCTGCTTAATTCCGCCTCCCGGGTCAGCGTCCCGCTGTTTTTCATGATTTCAGGCTATCTGTTTTTCGGCGAACGCAGCGCCCGGCCGCGGCATTTTCGCCGTATTGTGCTGTGCGTGCTGTTTTATAGCGCGCTGTCGCTGCTCTACATCACCCTGTTCACCCATATCAACGTGGCGTTATCGCTGAAGAATCTGCTGCAAAAGCCGGTGTTCTACCACCTGTGGTTTTTCTTCGCCATCATCGTCATTTATCTGCTTTCGCCACTCCTGCAGGTTAAGCAGATCGGCGGTAAAATGCTGCTGGTCCTGATGCTGGTGATGGGCATTCTGGCGAATCCCAATATGGTGTCGGTGAAGGCGGGCGGCGTCGAATGGTTGCCGATCAATCTCTATATCAACGGCGATACCTTTTACTATGTGCTGTACGGCGTGCTGGGGCGAGCGATTGGCATGCTGGATACCGATAAAAAATGGCTCACCCCGCTATGCGCCGTGCTCTTCGCGGCAGCGGTTTGGGTTATCTCCCGCGGGACGCTGCACGAGCTGAAGTGGCGCGGCGACTTCGGTGACACCTGGTATTTATATTGCGGACCGGCGGTTTTTATCTGTGCCATGGCGCTGCTGACGCTGGTGAAAAAGACCCTCAATGCCCGCCCGATCCCGGCTCTGGCGCTGATTGCCCGCCATTCTCTAGGGATCTACGGGTTTCACGCGCTGATCATCCACGCGCTACGGGCCAGCAGTCTTGAACTGACCCGCTGGCCGCTGCTGGATATTTTCTGGGTGTTCAGCGCCGCAGTACTGGGAAGCCTGCTGCTGTCGACGCTGGTACAACGCATCGATAGCCGTCGTCTGGTCAGCTAGCGCGCGAAGACGTAACCCACCCCGTCCGGGGCGGGCTATCAGGATGACATCAGCGGCAGCAGCTGCTGGTAAATCTGGCGGAATGTCTCGCGACGCGGCGCATAGCGGGCGAAGCGTTCCGCGTCCGGCCGGTGGGCCTGTTCCAGCGGCAGCTGCGGGAGGAGGTCGGAAAACGCCGCCCCTTTATGCAGCGCCAGCTGGGCTAAGCGGGCCGCCCCCAGCGCTGGCCCGACGTCGCCGCCGGTACGAAAATCAAGCTGCTGACCGCTGATATCCGCCAGCATCTGCCGCCACCACGCGCTGCGCGCGCCGCCGCCGATCAAGGTAATGCTCTCCGGCTTCACGCCGCAGGCATGAACCACATCCATCCCATCCGCCAGCGCGAAGCCCACCCCCTCCAGCACCGCGCGGGCCAGCTCGGCCGGGCCGTGCTGATGCGTCAGGCCGAAAAAGATGCCCTTGGCATGCGGGTTGTTATGCGGCGTCCGTTCCCCGGAAAGATAAGGCAGAAACCACACCGGGCCGGCATTGTCGTTCGCCGATTCCGCCGCGGCCACCAGCGCCGGTACCGTGCCGAGGCCAGTCAGCTTCGCCGCCCAGTCGAGACAGGACGCCGCGCTCAGCATCACCGACATCAAATGCCAGCGTCCCGGCAGGGCGTGGCAAAAGCTGTGCACCGCGCTTTCAGGCCGACTGAGAAAACCGTCGCTGACGGCAAAATAGACCCCGGAGGTCCCCAGCGACAGCATCGCCTGGCCCGCATCCGCCATGCCAACGCCGACGGCGCCGGCAGCATTATCGCCGCCGCCGGCCACCACCAGCGCCTGCGGCATATTCCACGCCTGGGCGACGGCAGGACGCAGCGTCCCCGTCACGTCACAACCTTCAAACAGCGCGGGCATATTGTCGCGGCTCAGACCGCAGGCAGCGAGCATTTCATCGCTCCAGTCGCGCTGCGCCACATCCATCCACATTGTCCCGGCCGCGTCCGACATGTCGCTGGCAAACTCGCCGGTCATGCGCAAACGGAGATAATCTTTCGGTAACAGGACCTTATCCACCTGGCGGAAGATTTGCGCTTCGTGGCGCTGAACCCACAGCAGTTTCGGCGCGGTGAAGCCCGGCATCATCAGGTTGCCGGTGATCTGCCGCGAACGGCTGACGGTCTCTTCCAGCTGTACGCACTCTTCGCCGCTGCGCCCGTCATTCCATAAAATGGCCGGGCGCAGCACGCGTTGTTGTTTATCCAGCAACGTTGCGCCATGCATCTGTCCGGCGATGCCCACCGCCTTCACTTCACGCAGCGAGTGCCGGGCTCCCAGCGCTTTTATTGCGCCATCCGTCGCCTGCCACCAGTGCTCGGGGTCTTGTTCGGACCATAGCGGGTGCGGGCGCGATACGGTAAGGGGTTCGGTGTGCGACGCCATGACCTCGCCCTGCTCATTAAGCAGAATGGCCTTCACGCCCGAGGTGCCTAAATCAATCCCGATGTACATACAGCCTCTCCTTGAACAGCGCGCCACGGCAAACCGTGGCGCGAGAAAGCGTGTTATCGTTCATGCCCGACGCGGCCGGGCAGATTGTTACTTATCGAAAAGATAGTGGTTAACCAGGTTTTCCAGCTGCTCCTGATGACCGCTTTGGTGCTGCGGCGCCAGATTATGCTGCGCCGCATACTGCGCGATATCCGTCAACGTCATCTGCCCTTTCAGGATCTGCTGGCCCAGATCGCCATTCCAGCCGCCGTAGCGTTTCGCCACGCGTTTATCCAGCTCGCCGTCTTCAATCATCCGCGCCGCCACCTTCAGCGACAGCGCCATGGTATCCATCGCCCCAATATGACCATAGAACAGATCGTATTTATCGGTACTCTGGCGACGCACTTTGGCATCAAAATTCAGGCCGCCGGTGGTGAAGCCACCCGCTTTGAGAATTTCATACATCACCAGCGCATTTTCTTCCACGCTGTTCGGGAACTGATCGGTATCCCAGCCCAGCTGCGGGTCACCGCGGTTGGCGTCGACGGAGCCGAACAGGCCCAGCGCAATGGCGGTCGCAATCTCATGGTGGAACGAGTGGCCGGCCAGGGTCGCATGGTTCGCTTCAATATTCAGTTTGATCTCTTTTTCCAGGCCAAACTGCTTGAGAAAACCGTAGACGGTTGAGGCATCGTAATCGTACTGATGCTTGGTCGGCTCCTGCGGTTTTGGCTCAATCAGCAGCGTGCCCTGGAAGCCAATTTTATGTTTGTGCTCAACGACCAGCTGCATAAAGCGACCAATTTGTTCACGTTCCTGGCGCAGGTCGGTATTGAGCAGCGTTTCATACCCTTCGCGGCCGCCCCACAGAACATAGTTTTCCCCGCCCAGCTTGTGGGTGGCATCCATGGCGGTCACCACCTGGGTCGCCGCCCAGCTGAAGACTTCCGGATCCGGGTTGGTCGCCGCCCCTGCGCCATAGCGCGGGTTGGTAAAGCAGTTTGCCGTGCCCCACAGCAGCTTCACGCCGCTCTGTTCTTGTTTCGCCGCCAGCACATCGACCATCCGGGCAAAATTGTCCAGATACTCCTTCAGCGACGCCCCTTCCGGAGAGACATCAACATCATGAAAGCAGTAATACGGCACGTTGAGCTTGTGGAAAAACTCAAAGGCGACGTCCGCTTTGCGCTTTGCCATTTCCAGCGCGTCGCCGGGCTGCTGCCACGGACGGTTAAAGGAGCCCACGCCAAACATATCTGCGCCGTTCCAGCAGAAGGTGTGCCAGTAGCAGGCGGCAAACCGCAGGTGCTCTTCCATGCGTTTACCCAGTACCAGCTCATCCGGATTGTAGTGCCGGAACGCCAGCGGGTTAGTCGATTTTGGGCCTTCGTAACGAACGCGATCGAGTTGATCGAAATAGGTCTGCATAATGAACTCCATATTCAGGGATGCGGCGGGTAATAAGTCATAAGCCAATATAGAATTCATGATTGACTTCCCTCAATTACGTTATTTCACACCGTCATTGAGAGAATCCACAAACGTGCGCCAGATCGCATAAGCCGTTATTACAAATAAGTCCGTCCATTGTCTCATTGATGAAATATCAAGGGCCTATGGAAATTAATGATGATTAAAAATCCGATCGCGGTCATAAATCAGAAAACAAACTAAATTTCGTAATACCAAAATAAGCACAGGTAATTGCCAGCCTTCCTGTACCTGTTAAGAATCTACTACGTATCAGGCCGTTTCTTTGCCTCGTTCGTCTTATCCTGTACTTCACAAAAAAGGCGTTATTATTATGAAGATAAAGAACCTTTGCCTCACACTCTGCGCATCCCTCCTGCTGACCAGTATGGCGGGCATTGCTAAAGAAGTTAAAATCGGTATGGCCATTGACGATCTCCGCCTGGAGCGCTGGCAGAAAGACCGTGATATTTTTGTTAATAAAGCCGAATCATTAGGCGCAAAAGTATTTGTGCAATCTGCCAATGGCAATGAAGAAACGCAAATGTCGCAGATTGAAAATATGATAAATCGCGGCGTAGATGTTCTGGTTATTATCCCCTATAACGGCCAGGTATTAAGTAATGTGATTAAAGAGGCAAAACAGGAAGGGATAAAAGTTCTGGCCTACGATCGGATGATCAACAACGCAGATATTGATTTCTATATTTCCTTTGATAACGAAAAAGTGGGCGAAATGCAGGCCCAAAGTCTGGTTGCTAAAACGCCGCAGGGAAATTATTTTCTGATGGGCGGCTCCCCGGTAGATAATAACGCCAAACTTTTCCGCGCCGGGCAAATGAAAGTGCTCAAACCGTATATTGACGAGGGTAAAATTAAGATTGTCGGCGATCAGTGGGTTGACGGCTGGCTGCCGGAAAATGCGTTAAAAATCATGGAAAACGCGCTCACCGCTAACAATAACAAAATTGATGCGGTTGTCGCCTCCAACGATGCCACCGCCGGCGGAGCGATTCAGGCCTTAAGCGCCCAGGGTCTGGCAGGGAAGGTGGCGATTTCCGGCCAGGATGCCGACCTTGCCGGCGTGAAGCGTATTATCGCCGGCACACAGACCATGACCGTCTATAAACCCATCACCACTCTTGCCACCACCGCTGCCGAGATTGCCGTTGAGCTCGGGAATGATAAACAACCGCATGCCGACGCCAACTTAAATAACGGGCTGAAAGATGTCCCGTCCCGGCTGTTAACCCCTATCGAAGTCAACAAAGACAATATTGAACAGACCGTGGTTAAAGACGGGTTCCATAAAAAGAGCGAATTATAATCCCTGACGCCCCTCCCCGGGGCGTTATTCTCGTCCAGCCGGATATCGCTTATGCGGAGCTTCTATGTCCTGGTTACTCGAAATGAAGAACATCACCAAAACCTTCGGCACGGTGAAGGCGGTAGATAATATCAGCCTGCGACTTAACGCCGGGGAAGTCGTCTCATTATGCGGAGAAAATGGCTCTGGCAAATCCACGCTGATGAAAGTCCTGTGCGGCATTTATCCGCACGGCAGTTATGACGGTGAGATTATTTTCGCTGGCGAAACGCTGCAGCCTGCCCACATTCGCGATACCGAACGGAAAGGTATTGCCATTATTCACCAGGAGCTGGCGTTGGTTAAGCATCTGAGCGTTCTGGAGAATATTTTCCTCGGCGCGGAAATCTCACGCCATGGCCTCCTTGACTATGAAACCATGACCCTACGCTGCCAGAAACTGCTGGCCCAGGTTAATTTAGCCATTTCACCCGATACCCGCGTGGGCGATTTAGGCCTTGGTCAGCAGCAGCTGGTTGAAATTGCCAAGGCGCTCAATAAACAGGTGCGTTTATTGATCCTCGATGAGCCCACCGCCTCTTTAACCGAGCAAGAAACGGCTATTTTGCTGGATATTATTCGCGATCTGCAACATCACGGTATCGCCTGCATTTATATTTCCCACAAGCTCAACGAAGTCAAGGCCATCTCCGACACCATCTGCGTCATTCGCGACGGCCAGCATATCGGCACCCGCGATGCCAGCGGCATGAATGAAGATGATGTGATCACCATGATGGTGGGACGTGAGCTCACCGCCCTCTATCCAAACGAGCCCCATGACCGCGGCGATGAAATTTTACGCGTTGAAAATTTAACCGCATGGCACCCGGTCAACCGCCACATTAAGCGGGTCAACGATATCTCCTTTTCACTGCGTCGCGGTGAAATCCTCGGTATCGCCGGGCTGGTCGGCGCCGGGCGCACCGAAGCCGTCCAGTGTCTGTTTGGCGTCTGGCCGGGGCGCTGGGAAGGGAAAGTGTTCATTGATGGCCAGCAGGTTGCGATTCATAACTGCCAGCAGGCTATCGCCCACGGTATCGCTATGGTGCCGGAAGACCGTAAAAAAGACGGCATCGTGCCGGTGATGGCGGTGGGCAAAAACATCACTCTGGCCGCATTAAGTCAGTTTACCGGCCCGCTCAGTAGCCTGGACGACGCCGGCGAGCAGCACTGTATTCAGCAATCCATCCAGCGCCTGAAAATTAAAACCTCATCGCCGGAGCTGGCCATCGGGCGCCTGAGCGGCGGCAATCAGCAGAAAGCGATTCTCGCCCGCTGCCTGCTGCTGAATCCGCGCATTCTGATCCTCGATGAGCCCACCCGCGGCATCGATATCGGCGCGAAATACGAAATCTACAAGCTGATTAACCAGCTGGTGCAGCAGGGGATCGCCGTTATCGTCATCTCCTCCGAGCTTCCCGAAGTACTGGGGTTAAGCGATCGGGTGCTGGTGATGCATGAAGGCAAGCTGAAGGCCAATTTAGTCAATCAGGGTCTGACCCAGGAACAGGTGATGGAAGCCGCATTGAGGAGCGAACACCATGTCGAAAAATACGTCGTCTGAGATAAAAATCATCCCACCCGCCCCTGCCGTCCTGTCCGGATTCAAAGGGCTGAATCTGCAGGTTTTCGTGATGATCGCCGCCATCGTGGTGATCATGCTGTTCTTCACCTGGGCCACCGAGGGGGCCTATTTAAGCGCGCGCAACATTTCCAACCTGCTGCGGCAAACGGCGATCACCGGCATCCTGGCGGTCGGGATGGTCTTCGTCATTATTTCCGCGGAGATCGACCTCTCCGTCGGCTCAATGATGGGGCTGCTCGGCGGCGCGGCGGCGATTTTTGACGTCTGGTTCGGCTGGCCGCTGCCGCTGACCATAGTGGTCACCCTGGCAATGGGGCTGCTGCTTGGCGCGTGGAACGGTTGGTGGGTCGCCTATCGCAAGGTTCCTTCGTTTATCGTGACCCTCGCGGGGATGCTGGCGTTCCGCGGTATTCTGATCGGTATCACCAACGGTACCACCGTCTCCCCTACCAGCCCGGCGATGTCGCAAATTGGTCAAAGCTACCTGCCGGACGGACTCGGCTTCGGTATTGGTGTGATCGGTATGGCGGCCTTTATTGTCTGGCAGTGGCGCGGCCGCCTGCGCCGCCAGTCGCTGGGGTTAACCACCCCGGCCCCCACTTCGACGGTGGCCCGCCAGAGCATCACCGCCGTTTTAGTGCTGGGCGCCATCTGGTTATTAAACGATTATCGCGGCGTGCCGACGCCGGTGCTCATTCTGGCGGCGCTGCTGCTGGTCGGAATGTTTATGGCGACCCGCACCGCTTTTGGTCGCCGGATATACGCCATCGGCGGCAACCTGGAAGCGGCGCGTCTGTCCGGCATCAGCGTTGAGCGCACCAAGCTGGCGGTTTTCGCCATCAACGGCCTGATGGTGGCCATCGCCGGCCTGATCCTCAGCTCGCGCCTGGGCGCCGGTTCGCCTTCCGCAGGCAACATTGCCGAGCTGGATGCCATCGCCGCCTGCGTCATCGGCGGCACCAGCCTGGCCGGCGGTGTCGGTAGCGTCGCCGGAGCGGTCATGGGGGCATTTATCATGTCGGCGCTGGATAACGGCATGAGTATGATGGATGTCGCCACCTTCTGGCAGTACATCGTCAAGGGCGCCATCTTATTGCTGGCGGTGTGGATGGATTCGGCGACCAAGCGACGAGCGTAAGCAGGTTGAAAAAAGAATGCCCGAATTCTTTGCGCTACCGCCAGATTTGCGTATAAGTCGGTTGTCATTATTCGGGCATTGGCCGGTATTGTATGGCCAGCAAGAGAGATCAGGAAAAAGAGATTATGTTTGCAAAGCGCCACCGTATTACGCTGCTATTCAATGCCAATAAAGCCTATGACCGGCAGGTTGTCGAAGGGGTCGGTGAGTATTTACAGGCATCGCAACTGGAATGGGACATCTTCATTGAAGAAGATTTTCGCGCGCGCATTGAGAACATCAGGGAGTGGCTAGGAGACGGCGTCATCGCCGATTATGACGATCCGGAAATTGAAAAGCTGCTGGCGGATGTCGACGTGCCGATTGTCGGCGTCGGCGGCTCCTACCACCGCCCTGAATGTTATCCCCCGGTTCACTATATTGCGACGGATAACGCCGCCCTGGTCGAAAGCGCGTTCCTCCATCTGAAAGAAAAAGGGGTCCAGCGCTTCGCCTTTTACGGCCTTCCCGCCTCCAGTGGGAAACGCTGGGCTGTCGAGCGCGAGCACGCGTTTTGTCAGCTGGTCGCCAAAGAGAAGTATCGCGGCGTGGTGTACCAGGGGCTGGAGACCGCCCCGGAAAACTGGCAGCACGCGCAGAACCGCCTGGCGGACTGGCTGCAAACGCTGCCGCCGCAAACCGGAATTATCGCCGTCACCGACGCACGCGCACGCCACGTGCTCCAGGCCTGCGAACTGTTGCATATTCCGGTGCCGGAAAAGCTGTGCGTTATCGGCATTGATAACGAAGAGCTGACCCGCTACCTGTCACGCGTGGCCCTCTCCTCCGTCGCCCAGGGCACCCGGCAGATGGGGTATCAGGCGGCGAAACTGCTGCACCGCCTGCTGGATAAAGAACCGCTGCCGCTGCAGCGCCGGCTGGTTCCCCCGATGCGCGTCGTTGAACGACGCTCCACGGACTATCGCTCGCTTAGCGACCCCTCGGTGATTCAGGCGATGCACTATATCCGCAATAACGCCTGTAAAGGCATCAAAGTCGAACAGGTACTCGATGCCGTCGGCATCTCCCGCTCCAACCTTGAAAAGCGCTTTAAGGAGGAGGTCGGCGAAACGATTCATACCGTCATTCACAGCGAGAAGTTAGAAAAGGCCCGCAGTCTGCTGGTTTCCACGACGCTGTCGATTAATGAAATCTCGCAAATGTGCGGCTACCCATCGCTGCAATATTTCTATTCGGTGTTTAAAAAAGAGTACGACGTAACACCGAAGGAGTACCGGGACCGGCACAGCGAAGTGATGATGTAGAGGGGAAAATCGCAGGAAAGAAAAATGCCCGGGCTTACGCGCCGGGCATTTTCAATTACATATGGGCCGCAATCAGCCGCTGGTTATCCTGATACATCGCGAAGAGATAGTTGTTATAGCTCGACCCTTTGGTCGAATAGCCCTTCAGCTTATGAATCATGGTGCTGGCGGTCACTTCCTGATCCGTTTTACGCAGCTGCGCACGGGATTTACGGAAAGAATTATAGGCCGGATGCGTGTTCAGGTTAGTAACATAGGCCTGTACCGACTGCTCCACAGAGTCAAACTGGGAATAGCCTTTCATCGCACCGCGGCAGTTTCCGCCACCGCATTTCATACCAAACAGATTGTTGTTCATGCGCGCCAGTTTGGAGGTGCCCCAACCGCTTTCCGCCGCCGCCATGGTTGCCACCATGCTGTTCGGAATGATGTCGACGCGCTCCATCAGCGTGTTCCATGGAATATGGCGGGTGTTGCCAGACCATTTCACCTTATAACGCGCAGTAATATCTTTCAGGCGCGAACGCTCCGTCGGTGACCAGCGTGCGTCGTACTGCTTAGCAACAAGCCAGTTACGATCGGCGGTAATCACCTGATTCTGTTTAGTAATATAAGGCATTACTGTCCGGAGAAACGCTTTTTTCCTTGGGGTTCCGGAAGGGTATTTTCGCAAATCAGGAAGTGAACTACTCTTTACACTATTGCGAGAATACTCTTGTTTACTGCTTACCTTAACTTGACTACTTTTCTTTACTTGTGAGGCTTTATGACTCGTTGTTGCTGTGTGGGTTGTTGCCAACACACTACCTGAAAATATGCAGGTAAGTAACATGAGTATCGCAGCCCCATATCGTCGCATGGGAATCGATATCATTAGGTCTCCTGGTCGGATTTAATCATTCCAACACCTTGTTTTACGCAAAAAAACGTTAATTGAGTCGCGAATAGTAGCAAAAATACCCAGTGAGAGCACTAACAGAAATAGTCCAATTCCGAAAAGCTGTCATCTGAAATCGGTTTCTGCCGCGCGGCCAGGGTGCGGAAATGCTAGCACGATCTCATTTTTAGCTTATTTTTTGAGCTCTGTCACTCACCCCTTTTTATCATCCCCGTAAAAGCGCAGATGGGATGAGTTCACCGCCCGGTTTGACAGGCACACTGCAAAAAACACCGCTCACAGGATTCCGCAATGAAACTCGCTGCGCTTGCGTCGCTCTTGTTGCCTGGGATGGCTTTCGCCGCCTGGACGACCGCTGATTTCCCTGCCTTTACCGAAGAGAGCAGCGGCAGATTTATTAGCCAAAACGAGGTGGCGAAGGGTACACGGCCTTTGCAAATAAATTTTGACCAACAGTGCTGGCAGCCCGCCGGGGCGATAAAACTCAACCAGATGCTGTCAATGGAACCTTGTCACGGCGATCCCGCGCAGTGGCGCGTCTTCCGCGAAGGCCAGTACACCCTGGCCGTCGATACCCGCTCCGGCACGCCGACGTTGATGATCTCCCTAAAGGAAACAGAGGCCGTAACGGCGTCTACGCCGCAGCTGCGCCAGTGCCCGAAATGGGACGGCAAGCCGTTGACGCTGGATGTCAGCAGCACCTTTGCCGAAGGCAGCAAAGTCCGTGATTTCTACAGCGGTAACATCGCCACGGTAAGCGGTGGGAAAATCACCCTGCAACCCGCCCCCAACAGCAACGGTTTACTCCTGCTTGAACGTGCGGAAACGGCCGCCGCAGCCCCGTTCAACTGGCATAACGCCACCGTCTATTTCGTGTTGACCGATCGTTTTGTGAACGGCAACCCGGCTAACGACAATAGCTACGGGCGGCACAAAGACGGCATGCAGGAAATCGGCACCTTCCACGGCGGAGACCTGCAGGGCCTGACCAGCAAGCTCGATTACCTTAAAGATCTGGGCGTTAACGCGCTATGGATAAGCTCTCCTCTGGAGCAAATCCACGGCTGGGTCGGCGGCGGAAGCAAAGGCGATTTCCCGCATTACGCCTACCACGGCTACTACACCCAGGACTGGACAAAGCTGGATGCCAACATGGGCACCGAGGAGGATTTACGCCGCCTGGTCGACGAGGCTCACAGGCGCGGCATTCGTATTCTGTTCGATGTGGTAATGAACCATACCGGCTACGCCACCCTCGCCGACATGCAGGAGTTCAAATTTGGCTCGCTGTATCTCCAGGGCGACGAGCTGAAAAAAACCCTTGGCGAACGCTGGACCGACTGGAAGCCCGGCCCGGGTCAGACCTGGCATAGCTTCAATGACTACATCAACTTCAGCGATAAAGCGGGCTGGGAAAAATGGTGGGGCAAAAAGTGGATTCGTACCGATATTGGCGACTACGATAACCCCGGCTTCGACGATCTGACCATGTCGCTGGCCTTCCTGCCGGACCTGAAAACAGAATCGACAACCCCTTCCGGGCTGCCGAACTTCTATCAACACAAGCCGGACACGGCGGCAAAAGCGATTTCTGGCTTCACCCCACGCGATTACCTGACCCACTGGTTGAGCCAATGGGTGCGTGATTACGGCATCGATGGTTTTCGCGTCGATACCGCCAGGCACGTTGAGCAGGCCGCCTGGCAGCAGTTGAAAACCCAGGCAACCGCGGCGCTGGCGGAATGGAAACGGGCCAACCCGGACAAAGCGCTGGATAACGCCCCTTTCTGGATGACCGGTGAAGCCTGGGGACACGGGGTTATGCAGAGCGATTACTACCGTCATGGTTTTGATGCGATGATTAACTTCGACTATCAGGATCAGGCGGCGAAAGCGTCCACCTGCCTGGCCAATATTGACCTCACCTGGCAGCAAATGGCGGACAAACTGCAGACGTTTAATGTCCTGAGCTATCTCTCATCCCACGATACGCGCCTGTTCCGCGAAGGCGGCAGCTCGGCGGCAGAACTGCTGCTGCTCGCCCCGGGCACGGTCCAGCTGTTCTACGGCGATGAATCCGCGCGGCCGTCGGGCCCTGGCGGATCCGATCCATTACAGGGAACGCGCTCGGATATGAACTGGCAGGACATCGCGGGTAAAGCCGCACTCAGCGTCACCCACTGGCAGAAGCTCGGTCAGTTCCGCGCCCGCCATCCGGCAATTGGCATGGGTAAACAGACCACGCTCTCAATACCACAGGGCTATGGCTTCGTGCGCGACAGCGGCGCTGACAAAGTCATGGTGGTGTGGGCCGGCCAACAATAACCGGTGACAGACGACTCCCTCCATATTCGAGGGAGTCATTTCAGCATAAAAATCTAAAAGATAGTGATAAACCAGCATAAAAACAAAATCATCGTCTCCCCTGTCGATTTGCACCTCGTCAACGCTGGCGTTATGGTTACCCACTTTCCAGGAAGACCGACAGATTATCCGCGATGACATTTTCACTTTTCGGCGACAAATTCACCCGTCATTCAGGCATCACCCGCCTGATGGAAGACCTTAACGACGGCCTGCGCACTCCGGGCGCAATCATGCTGGGCGGCGGTAATCCCGCACAGATCCCGGAGATGAACGAATACTTCAATAACCTGCTGGCCGACATGCTCGCCAACGGCAAAGCCCTTGATGCGCTTTGTAATTACGACGGTCCGCAGGGGAAAAGCGAGCTTCTGACCGTACTGGCGCAGATGTTGCGTGATGAACTGGGCTGGGAGATCGAACCACAGAATATTGCACTGACAAATGGCAGTCAGAGTGCGTTTTTCTACTTATTTAACCTCTTTGCCGGGCGCCGTGCGGATGGCACCACCCGCAAAGTCCTGTTCCCGCTGACGCCGGAATATATTGGCTACGCCGATTCCGGTCTCGAAGAGGATTTGTTTGTCTCCACCCGCCCGAATATCGAACTGCTGCCGGAAGGCCAGTTTAAATACCACGTGGATTTCGAACACCTGCAGGTCACCGAAGAGACGGGGATGATTTGCGTTTCCCGCCCGACAAACCCTACCGGTAACGTAATTACCGACGATGAGCTGATCAAACTGGATGCGCTGGCCAATCAACACGGCGTACCGCTGGTGATTGATAACGCCTATGGCGTCCCCTTCCCGGGGATTATTTTCAGCGATGCCAGACCGCTGTGGAACCCCAATATCGTACTGTGCATGAGCCTGTCCAAGCTGGGCCTGCCGGGCAGCCGCTGCGGGATTATCATTGCTAATGAGAAGATCATTACCGCCATCAGCAATATGAACGGGATTATCAGCCTGGCGCCTGGCGGAATGGGGCCGGCGATGATGTGCGAAATGATTAAACGTCATGACCTACTGCGCCTGTCGGAAACGGTGATTAAGCCGTTCTACTACCAACGCGTGCAGGAAACTATCGCCATTATTCGTCGCTACCTGCCGGAAGAGCGCTGCCTGATTCATAAACCGGAAGGGGCGATTTTCCTCTGGCTGTGGTTTAAAGATCTGCCCATCTCTACCGAACTGCTGTATCAGCGGCTGAAAAAGCGCGGCGTATTGATGGTGCCGGGCGATTACTTCTTCCCGGGTCTCGACAGGCCCTGGCCGCATACGCACCAGTGCATGCGCATGAACTACGTGCCGGATCCGCATAAAATCGAAGCCGGGGTGAAAATTCTCGCCGAAGAGGTCGAGCTGGCCTGGCGCGAACAGCTGGCGTAAGCGCGCGGATTCTCCGGCGATGCCGTCCCCGGATGTGCGGTTTATGCGCCATCCGGGCGTTTCCCGCCATGAGTGGCCCGCCGGAAGGCCACATATCCCCCCCTCGGCAGCCGTCTACATCGCCAGCGCCGCTCGCCGACGTCTTTGCGCACTTAACCTCTCAAGCTCGTCGCTCTCCACGCAGCGCAGCGCCTGGGTCGGGCAGGCGGCCACGCAGGCAGGGCCCTGCGTACTGTGGCTGCATAAATCACATTTCAGCGCCTGCACGCCCTCCCCGGTGAGCATCACGGTCATCGCGCCATACGGGCAGGCCACCATGCAGCTTTTACAGCCGATACAGCGGCGCTGATCGACGCGCCAGACGGCATTTTCACGCTGAATGGCGCCCACCGGGCAGACATTAGCGCAGGGCGCATCTTCGCATTGCCGGCACAGCGTCGCCGTTGATAGCTCACCGCTTTTCACCACGCGAATGCGGGGCGCAAACTGCGTCGCAGAAACCGTGGAACAGCTTTGGTCATGCTGATGCGTGACCACACAGGCCACTTCACAGGTCCGGCAGGCAATACATTTCTGGGCATCCGCAAGAATAAACCGGTTCATCCACAGCTCCATGGGAGTAAAACCGCAGCGTGCCAGAAAAAGGCGCTCCCGCGCCTTGATCCTGAATGGAATCAGCGGCGTTTTCTCTCAGATATCCGGGACAATCTGGTCATTTGCCTTAGCCTTCCCGCACGGAAAAACCCAGTTCGCGAGAAATCGCCTCTGCCGTATCGCGCAGCGGCTTGAGTAAATTTTTCTCTCCTACCTGCTTGAGGCGCGATGTTGATAAGGAGATGGAAATGGCATAAGGCACGCGCCCATGAATATCGAAAACGGGAACAGCCAGGCAGGACACGCCCAGCTCGTTCTCTTCCCTGTCCATCGCCATATTACGCTCGCGGATCTGCGCCAGTTCATCATGCATCGCAGGCAAGCCGGTAATGGAATTCCGGGTAAGCGGCTGAATAATCTCCTGTAGTGAATTCCAGTAGCTCTCAACGTAGTAAGCATGGCCAAAAGCCATATAAAAATAG
>NZ_JBJDNH010000006.1:0-3173 GCF_044900465.1 Klebsiella sp. NPDC088457
TTATGGATTTGTTGTGGTGTGGGGTGTGTAATGAAATTGCCTGTCAGAGAATTTGATGCAGTTGTTATTGGTGCCGGTGGCGCAGGTATGCGCGCGGCGCTGCAAATTTCCCAGAGCGGCCAGAGCTGTGCGCTGCTCTCTAAAGTGTTCCCTACCCGTTCCCATACCGTTTCCGCGCAGGGTGGCATCACCGTGGCGCTCGGTAATACCCATGAAGATAACTGGGAATGGCATATGTACGACACCGTAAAAGGGTCGGACTATATCGGCGATCAGGACGCTATCGAATATATGTGTAAGACCGGCCCGGAAGCGATTCTGGAGCTGGAACACATGGGGCTGCCGTTCTCTCGTCTGGACGATGGCTCCATCTATCAACGTCCGTTTGGCGGCCAGTCGAAAAACTTCGGCGGCGAGCAGGCGGCACGTACTGCGGCAGCGGCTGACCGTACCGGCCACGCGCTGCTGCACACGCTTTACCAGCAGAACCTGAAAAACCATACCAATATTTTCTCCGAATGGTATGCGCTGGATCTGGTGAAAAACGCCGATGGCGCAGTGGTCGGTTGTACCGCGCTGTGTATCGAAACCGGTGAAGTGGTTTACTTCAAAGCCCGCGCGACCGTGCTGGCAACCGGCGGCGCTGGCCGTATCTATCAGTCCACCACCAACGCCCACATCAACACCGGTGACGGCGTCGGGATGGCGATTCGCGCCGGCGTGCCGGTGCAGGATATGGAAATGTGGCAGTTCCACCCGACCGGTATCGCCGGGGCAGGGGTTCTGGTCACCGAAGGCTGCCGTGGTGAAGGCGGTTATCTGCTGAACAAGCATGGCGAGCGTTTCATGGAGCGCTATGCGCCGAATGCGAAAGACCTGGCGGGTCGTGACGTGGTGGCGCGTTCCATCATGATCGAAATCCGTGAAGGTCGCGGCTGTGACGGCCCGTGGGGTCCGCATGCGAAACTGAAACTGGACCATCTGGGTAAAGAAGTTCTCGAATCCCGTCTGCCGGGGATCCTTGAGCTCTCCCGTACCTTTGCTCACGTTGACCCGGTTAAAGAACCGATTCCGGTTATCCCGACCTGCCACTACATGATGGGCGGTATACCGACCAAAGTGACCGGCCAGGCGCTGACCGTGAATGAAAAAGGCGAAGACGTGGTGATCCCGGGGCTGTTCGCGGTAGGTGAGATCGCCTGCGTATCGGTACACGGCGCTAACCGTCTGGGCGGCAACTCGCTGCTTGACCTGGTGGTCTTCGGCCGCGCGGCGGGCCTGCATCTGCAGGAATCTATCGCCGAGCAGGGCGCGCTGCGTGATGCCAGCGAAGAAGAAATCGACGCTTCTCTGGCACGCCTGAACCGTTGGAACAACAACCGCGACGGTGAAGATCCGGCCGTTATCCGCAAAGCGCTGCAGGAGTGCATGCAGCACAACTTCTCGGTATTCCGCGAAGGTGATGCGATGGCGAAAGGGCTTGAGCAGCTGAAAGTGATTCGTGAGCGTCTGAAAAATGCGCGTCTTGACGACACCTCCAGCGAGTTCAACACCCAGCGCGTTGAGTGCCTGGAGCTGGATAACCTGATGGAAACCGCTTATGCAACGGCGGTCTCTGCCAACTTCCGTACCGAAAGCCGGGGCGCGCATAGCCGCTTTGACTTCCCGGAACGTGATGACGAAAACTGGCTGTGCCATTCCCTGTATCTGCCAGAGTCGGAATCCATGACGCGTCGCAGCGTCAACATGGAACCGAAACTGCGTCCGGCATTCCCGCCGAAGATTCGTACTTATTAATGCGGAGACAGGAAAATGAAACTCGAGTTTTCAATTTATCGCTATAACCCGGATGTAGACGATGCTCCGCGTATGCAGGATTACACCCTGGAAGCGGAAGAAGGTCGCGACATGATGCTGCTGGATGCTCTGATGCAGCTGAAAGAAAAAGATCCGTCGCTCTCTTTTCGTCGTTCCTGCCGTGAAGGGGTATGTGGCTCCGACGGTCTGAACATGAACGGTAAAAATGGTCTGGCGTGCATCACGCCGATCTCCGCGCTGAATCAGCCGGGTAAGAAAATTGTCATCCGTCCGCTGCCTGGTTTGCCGGTTATCCGCGATTTGGTTGTAGACATGGGGCAATTCTATGCACAATATGAGAAGATTAAGCCTTACTTGTTGAATAATGGGCAAAATCCTCCGGCTCGCGAGCATCTGCAGAAGCCCGAGCAGCGTGAGAAACTCGATGGTCTGTACGAGTGTATTCTCTGCGCATGTTGTTCAACCTCTTGCCCGTCGTTCTGGTGGAACCCGGACAAGTTTATCGGCCCGGCTGGTCTGCTGGCGGCGTATCGCTTCCTGATTGACAGTCGCGATACCGAAACCGACAGCCGCCTGGAAGGGTTAAGCGATGCTTTCAGCGTATTCCGCTGTCATAGCATTATGAACTGCGTCAGTGTATGTCCGAAAGGGCTGAACCCGACGCGGGCCATCGGCCATATCAAGTCGATGCTGCTGCAACGTAGTGCGTAAGTAACCCGGTCTGTCCCGGATGGCGCTATCGCTTATCCGGGCTACCCGAAGCAGTAGCCCCGGCAGCGTTTGTGCCGCCGGGGATATGGCAGGAAATCTTTAAAAACCGCCAAATATGTACCAGTAATCAAGGCGTTCAGAGCGAGGTAAGGCGGCAACTGAACGCATCCCCGGGAGCATAGTGAACTATGTGACCGGGGTAAGTGAAGGCAGCTAACGCAACCGCAGCCTGAACGCCGAAGATTAATGGCAGTTTTTAAAGGTTCCTTCGCGGACGCAGAAGCCACAACTCGTCCGCAACAAGTGAACCCCGGCACGCACAATTGATGTGCGTGGTAGTTTCTACGGCGAAATAAGCATATAAATGCTTAAGGGATCACGATGCAGAACGGCGCAATGAAAGCCTGGCTGGACTCTTCTTACCTCTCTGGTTCGAACCAGAGCTGGATAGAACAGCTCTATGAAGACTTCTTAACCGATCCTGACTCTGTTGACGCCAACTGGCGTTCTATGTTCCAGCAGTTACCTGGCACCGGAGTCAAACCGGATCAATTTCATTCGAAAACGCGTGATTATTTCCGTCGACTGGCGAAGGATGCCTCACGTTACACTTCTTCGATTTCCGACCCTGACACCAATGTGAA
>NZ_JBJDNH010000006.1:3183-14471 GCF_044900465.1 Klebsiella sp. NPDC088457
TATCGTTTCCGTGGCCACCAGCATGCGAATCTCGATCCGCTGGGACTGTGGAAGCAAGAGAGAGTGGCGGATCTCGATCCTGCATACCACGATCTGACCGAGGCCGATTTCCAGGAAAGCTATAACGTAGGCTCTTTTGCTATCGGCAAAGACACGATGAAACTGGGCGACCTGATCGCGGCGCTCAAACAGACCTACTGCGGCGCTATCGGCGCGGAATACATGCATATCACCTCAACCGAAGAGAAACGCTGGATTCAGCAGCGTATTGAATCGGTTGCAGGCAAAGCCAGCTTCAGCGCTGAGGAGAAAAAACGTTTCTTAACCGAGCTGACGGCAGCTGAAGGTCTGGAACGTTATCTCGGCGCGAAATTCCCCGGGGCAAAACGCTTCTCGCTGGAAGGCGGCGATGCGCTGATCCCGATGCTGAAAGAGATTATCCGTCACGCCGGCAAGAGCGGCACCCGTGAAGTGGTGCTGGGCATGGCGCACCGCGGTCGTCTGAACGTGCTGGTTAACGTACTGGGTAAAAAACCGCAGGATCTGTTTGACGAATTCGCCGGCAAACATAAAGAACACCTCGGCACCGGCGACGTGAAGTACCACATGGGCTTCTCCTCCGATATGGAAACCGAAGGCGGACTGGTTCACCTTGCGCTGGCGTTTAACCCGTCGCACCTTGAAATCGTCAGCCCGGTGGTTATCGGCTCCGTACGCGCCCGTCTGGATCGCCTCGACGAACCGAGCAGCAATAAAGTGCTGCCGATTACTATTCACGGCGATGCCGCCGTTACCGGCCAGGGCGTGGTTCAGGAAACCCTGAACATGTCCAAAGCGCGCGGCTACGAAGTGGGCGGTACCGTACGTATCGTTATCAACAACCAGGTGGGTTTCACCACCTCGAACCCGCTGGATGCGCGTTCCACGCCATACTGCACCGATATCGGTAAAATGGTTCAGGCGCCGATCTTCCACGTTAACGCGGACGATCCGGAAGCCGTAGCGTTCGTCACCCGTCTGGCGCTGGATTTCCGTAATACCTTCAAACGCGATGTCTTCATCGACCTGGTGTGCTACCGCCGTCACGGCCACAACGAAGCCGACGAGCCGAGCGCGACTCAGCCGCTGATGTACCAGAAAATCAAAAAACACCCGACGCCGCGCAAAATCTATGCTGACAAACTTGAGCAGGATAACGTGTCGACGCTGGAAGATGCCACCGAACTGGTTAACCTTTACCGCGATGCGCTGGATGCCGGCGAATGCGTGGTGGAAGAGTGGCGTCCGATGAACCTGCACTCCTTTACCTGGTCGCCGTACCTCAACCACGAGTGGGATGAGAGCTACCCGAGTAAAGTTGAGATGAAACGTCTGCAGGAGCTGGCGAAACGCATCAGCACCGTGCCGGACAGCATCGAAATGCAGTCTCGCGTGGCGAAGATTTATGGCGATCGTCAGGCGATGGCCGCCGGTGAGAAGCTGTTTGACTGGGGGGCCGCGGAAAACCTGGCCTACGCCACGCTGGTAGACGAAGGCATTCCGATTCGTCTCTCCGGTGAGGACTCCGGTCGTGGGACCTTCTTCCACCGTCACTCGGTTATCCATAACCAGGTGAACGGTTCGACCTACACCCCGCTGCAGCATGTTCATAATGGCCAGGAGCACTTCAAAGTCTGGGACTCCGTTCTGTCTGAAGAGGCGGTACTGGCGTTTGAATACGGCTATGCCACCGCTGAACCACGCACCCTGACTATCTGGGAAGCGCAGTTTGGTGACTTCGCCAACGGCGCTCAGGTGGTTATCGACCAGTTCATCAGCTCCGGCGAGCAGAAGTGGGGCCGTATGTGTGGCCTGGTCATGCTGCTGCCACACGGCTATGAAGGTCAGGGCCCGGAGCACTCCTCCGCGCGTCTGGAACGCTATCTGCAGCTGTGCGCTGAGCAGAATATGCAGGTCTGCGTACCGTCTACACCGGCCCAGGTTTACCACATGCTGCGTCGTCAGGCGCTGCGCGGGATGCGCCGTCCGCTGGTGGTGATGTCGCCGAAATCGCTGCTGCGTCATCCGCTGGCCGTTTCCAGCCTCGATGAACTGGCTAACGGCACCTTCCTGCCGGCCATCGGTGAAATCGACGATCTCGACCCGAAAGCCGTCAAGCGTGTGGTGCTGTGCTCTGGTAAGGTTTATTACGACCTGCTGGAACAACGCCGTAAGAACGACCAAAAAGATGTCGCTATCGTGCGCGTAGAGCAGCTCTATCCGTTCCCGCATCAGGCGGTACAGGAAGCGCTGAAGCCTTATGCCCACGTGCATGATTTTGTCTGGTGCCAGGAAGAACCGCTCAACCAGGGCGCGTGGTACTGCAGCCAGCATCACTTCCGCGAAGTGATTCCGTTTGGGGCCTCTCTGCGTTACGCAGGCCGCCCGGCCTCCGCCTCTCCGGCGGTAGGGTACATGTCCGTTCACCAGAAACAGCAACAAGATCTGGTCAATGACGCGCTGAACGTCGATTAATTAAAGGATACATAATGAGTAGCGTAGATATTCTGGTTCCCGACCTGCCTGAGTCCGTAGCTGACGCGACCGTTGCGACCTGGCATAAAAAACCGGGCGATAGCGTCCAGCGTGATGAAGTGCTGGTGGAAATCGAAACTGACAAAGTGGTACTGGAAGTACCGGCATCAGCGGACGGCATTCTGGATGCAGTGCTGGAAGATGAAGGCGCCACCGTGCTTTCTCGCCAGATCCTTGGTCGCCTGCGTGAGGGCAATAGCGCGGGCAAAGAGTCCGCCGCGAAATCCGACGCCAAAGAGTCCACCCCGGCTCAGCGTCAGCAGGCGTCTCTGGAAGAGCAGAGCAACGATGCCCTCAGCCCGGCGATCCGTCGCCTGCTGGCTGAACATAATCTTGATGCCAATGCCATTAAAGGCACCGGCGTCGGCGGCCGTCTGACCCGTGAAGATGTTGAGAAACATCTGGCCGCGGCGCCGGCGAAAACCGAAGCGAAAGCGCCGGCAGCGGCGGCAGCAGCACCGGTTGCTCAACTGGGCCACCGCTCGGAAAAACGCGTGCCGATGACCCGTCTGCGCAAACGCGTCGCCGAGCGTCTGCTGGAAGCGAAAAACTCTACCGCCATGCTGACGACCTTCAACGAAGTCAACATGAAGCCGATTATGGACCTGCGTAAGCAGTACGGCGACGCGTTCGAAAAACGTCACGGCATCCGTCTGGGCTTTATGTCCTTCTACGTGAAAGCGGTGGTTGAAGCGCTGAAACGCTATCCGGAAGTGAACGCCTCGATCGATGGCGATGATGTGGTGTACCACAACTACTTCGACGTCAGCATGGCGGTCTCTACGCCGCGCGGTCTGGTGACCCCGGTTCTGCGCGATGTGGATCTGCTGGGTATGGCGGACATCGAAAAGAATATTAAAGAGCTGGCAGTGAAAGGCCGTGACGGCAAGCTGACCGTAGATGACCTGACCGGCGGCAACTTCACCATTACCAACGGCGGCGTATTCGGTTCTCTGATGTCCACGCCGATCATCAACCCACCGCAGAGCGCCATTCTGGGTATGCACGCCATTAAAGATCGCCCGATGGCGGTCAATGGCAAGGTAGAAATTCTGCCGATGATGTACCTGGCGCTCTCCTACGACCACCGTCTGATCGATGGACGTGAATCGGTAGGCTTCCTGGTAGCAATCAAAGAGCTGCTGGAAGACCCGACTCGTCTGCTGCTGGACGTGTAGTGATAATGGCCCGGAAGCGTTCAGCTCTCCGGGCCAATAAAAACATCATCTGCGCTGGAGGCTTTGCGCCTTACAGACTCAATGATAACGATTACCTGAAGGATGGACTGAACACATGAACTTACATGAATATCAGGCAAAACAACTGTTTGCCCGCTATGGCTTACCGGCGCCGGTGGGTTATGCCTGTACTACTCCGCGTGAAGCAGAAGAAGCCGCATCAAAAATCGGTGCAGGTCCGTGGGTAGTGAAATGTCAGGTTCACGCTGGTGGCCGCGGTAAAGCGGGCGGTGTGAAAGTAGTTAACAGTAAAGAAGACATTCGCGCATTTGCTGAACATTGGCTGGGCAAACGCCTGGTGACCTACCAGACAGATGCTAACGGCCAGCCGGTTAACCAGATTCTGGTTGAAGCCGCGACCGATATCGCTAAAGAGCTGTATCTGGGCGCGGTGGTCGACCGTAGCTCCCGTCGCGTGGTGTTCATGGCCTCCACCGAAGGCGGCGTGGAAATCGAAAAAGTGGCGGAAGAAACGCCGCACCTGATTCACAAAATTGCGATCGATCCGCTGGCAGGCCCGATGCCTTACCAGGGGCGCGAGCTGGCGTTCAAACTGGGCCTGGAAGGTAAACAGGTTCAGCAGTTCACCAAAATCTTCATGGGGCTGGCGACCATTTTCCTTGAGCGCGACCTGGCGCTGATCGAAATCAACCCGCTGGTTATCACTAAGCAGGGCGACCTGATCTGCCTCGACGGCAAACTGGGCGCTGACGGCAATGCGCTGTTCCGCCAGCCGGATCTGCGTGAAATGCGCGACCAGTCTCAGGAAGACCCGCGTGAAGCCCAGGCGGCACAGTGGGAACTGAACTACGTTGCGCTGGACGGCAACATTGGTTGCATGGTTAACGGCGCGGGCCTGGCGATGGGGACCATGGACATCGTTAAGCTGCACGGCGGCGAACCGGCTAACTTCCTCGACGTGGGCGGCGGCGCAACCAAAGAGCGCGTTACCGAAGCGTTCAAAATCATCCTTTCCGACAGCAATGTTAAAGCCGTGCTGGTGAACATCTTCGGCGGTATCGTGCGTTGCGATCTGATTGCTGACGGCATCATCGGCGCAGTGGCGGAAGTCGGCGTGAACGTGCCGGTAGTGGTACGTCTGGAAGGTAACAACGCCGAACTGGGTGCGAAGAAACTGGCTGACAGCGGCCTGAATATTATTGCAGCGAAAAGTCTGACGGACGCAGCACAGCAGGTTGTTGCCGCAGTGGAGGGGAAATAATGTCAGTTTTAATTAATAAAGACACTAAGGTTATCTGCCAGGGTTTCACCGGTAGCCAGGGCACATTCCACTCTGAACAGGCGATCGCTTACGGTACCCAGATGGTTGGCGGCGTAACCCCAGGTAAAGGCGGCACTACGCACCTGGGCCTGCCGGTGTTCAACACCGTGCGCGAAGCCGTGGAAGCGACCGGCGCCACCGCGACCGTTATCTACGTTCCGGCACCGTTTTGCAAAGATTCCATTCTGGAAGCTATCGATGCGGGCATTAAGCTGATTATCACCATTACCGAAGGTATCCCGACGCTGGATATGCTGACCGTGAAGGTGAAGCTGGATGAAGCTGGCGTACGTATGATCGGCCCGAACTGCCCGGGCGTTATCACGCCGGGCGAGTGCAAAATTGGCATCATGCCGGGCCACATTCATCAGCCGGGTAAAGTGGGCATCGTTTCCCGCTCTGGCACCCTGACCTATGAAGCGGTTAAGCAGACCACCGATTACGGTTTCGGTCAGTCTACCTGCGTCGGCATCGGCGGCGACCCGATCCCGGGGTCAAACTTCATCGATATCCTGAAACTGTTCGAGGAAGATCCGCAGACCGAAGCGATCGTGATGATCGGCGAGATCGGCGGTAGCGCGGAAGAAGAAGCGGCGGCATACATTAAAGATCACGTGACCAAACCGGTTGTCGGTTACATCGCCGGCGTCACCGCGCCGAAAGGTAAGCGTATGGGCCACGCAGGCGCCATCATCGCCGGCGGTAAAGGTACGGCGGATGAGAAATTTGCCGCGCTGGAAGCGGCGGGCGTGAAAACCGTGCGTAGCCTGGCTGATATCGGCGAAGCGCTGAAATCAATTATTAAGTAAACCCTCTCTGCTCACGATGAGCAGTTAAATGTCCGATTTCGACATGGTTGGCCACCGTCAGGTGGCCTTTTTTATGCCTGTCTCTTCCGGCGCCGGATGAAGGTCGGGCGCGTCTGCGGCCTCCGCCATCTTCGCTCGTACCGAAAAACCTTTCCTATTGTATTGATTTAACACCTTTTTATTAAAATAATTCGCGGTTATTTACCGGGTAGCAGAGGAAATGATTCTCATCCCTGTTTTTTTATAATGCCAAAGTCCAAAATAAAAATGCTGTATTAATTGATGTACCCACCGGGAAAAATACTCACAGACGTCTACCATTAATCAGATCGCTATTTTTTTCATCCTACGCGCCTTAAAGTTAAATCATATTACCTATACTTCGCATATCTCTCTTTTCAGTAACTATTGCAGGCATACTTTAAACATGTATTTAACATTAAATTCACCATTATTCTTTGTTGGGATACATAATTAACATAGAAGAGAAAAATTGATTTATATCAATATTTAAGGCTTGGAAAAGATCGCAAAAAAGCGTTAAATTGTCGCAAATCAAATTGGCCTAAACCGGTCATTTTCGCTATATATTGATCACCGTCGTAAATGTAAAACTGATTCAATAAAATCCTGTTTATTGTAAGGTTATTGCAGCGTAATATATCGGGGAATCAATTGGGTTTTTCGTTAACGTATTTGTAACCTTTGCGAGGAGCTGTTTCATCTGGCGACGAAACGGTAACGAAGCGGGAAGCAAGTTATTTTGTATTGGGGCATGCGTATGAATCCAATGAGCAGGGTTCATTCTCGGAGTCTTCATGCGATGAGCAAGGAGTCATAATGTTAGATATAGTCGAACTGTCGCGCTTACAGTTTGCCTTGACCGCGATGTACCACTTCCTTTTTGTGCCACTAACGCTCGGTATGGCGTTCCTGCTGGCCATCATGGAAACGGTCTACGTCCTTTCCGGCAAACAGATTTATAAAGATATGACCAAATTCTGGGGCAAGTTGTTTGGTATCAACTTTGCGCTGGGTGTGGCAACCGGGTTGACCATGGAGTTCCAGTTCGGGACAAACTGGTCTTACTATTCTCACTACGTGGGCGATATCTTCGGTGCGCCGCTGGCCATTGAAGGTCTGATGGCCTTCTTCCTCGAATCTACCTTTGTAGGTCTGTTCTTCTTCGGTTGGGATCGTCTGGGCAAAGTTCAGCACATGGCGGTGACCTGGCTGGTGGCCCTGGGTTCCAACCTGTCGGCATTGTGGATCCTCGTCGCTAACGGTTGGATGCAAAACCCGATCGCCTCGGATTTCAACTTCGAAACCATGCGTATGGAAATGGTCAGCTTCTCCGAGCTGGTCCTGAACCCTGTCGCGCAGGTGAAATTCGTCCACACCGTCGCCTCCGGCTACGTCTGCGGCGCGATGTTCGTGCTGGGGATCAGCTCTTACTATATGCTGCGCGGCCGCGACTTCGCCTTCGCTAAACGCTCCTTTGCCATTGCTGCCAGCTTCGGTATGGCGGCGATTCTTTCGGTTATCGTGCTCGGGGATGAGTCCGGTTACGAAATGGGCGACGTACAGAAAACGAAACTCGCCGCGATCGAAGCCGAATGGGAAACGCAGCCCGCGCCGGCTTCCTTCACCCTGTTTGGTATTCCGGACCAGGATGCGCAGACTAACCACTTCGCTATCCAGATCCCTTACGCGCTGGGTATTATTGCCACACGCTCCGTGGATACGCCGGTCATGGGTCTGAAAGACCTGCTGGCGCAGCACGAAGCGCGTATTCGTAACGGGATGAAAGCTTACACCCTGCTGGAAGAGCTGCGCGCTGGCTCAACCGATCGGGCGGTTCGCGATCAGTTCAACGACGTGAAGAAAGATCTGGGCTACGGTCTGCTGCTGAAACGCTATACCCCGAACGTCTCCGACGCGACGGAAGCGCAGATTGCGCTGGCGACCAAAGATTCTATTCCTCGCGTTGCTCCGCTGTACTTCGCGTTCCGTATCATGGTGGCCTGCGGCATCCTGATGCTGGGGATTATCGCGGCGTCCTTCTGGACCGTTATCCGCAATCAGATCGGTGAGAAAAAATGGCTGCTGCGCATCGCGCTGTATGCGATTCCGCTGCCGTGGATTGCTATCGAGTCCGGTTGGTTCGTGGCGGAATATGGCCGTCAGCCGTGGGCGATAGGTGAGGTACTGCCGACGGCGGTGGCGAACTCGTCGCTGACCGCGGGCGATCTGATCTTCTCGATGCTGCTGATTTGCGGTCTGTACACCCTGTTCCTGGTAGCGGAGCTGTACCTGATGTTCAAATTCGCACGCCGTGGACCCAGCAGCCTGAAAACCGGTCGCTACCACTATGAGCAGTCTTCCACGACTACTCAGCCGGCACGCTAAGACAGGAGTCGTCAAATGATCGATTATGAAGTATTGCGTTTAATCTGGTGGCTACTGATCGGCGTTCTGCTGATTGGGTTTGCCGTCACCGATGGTTTCGACATGGGGGTGGGGATGCTCACCCGTTTCCTCGGCCGTAATGACACCGAGCGTCGAATCATGATCAACTCCATTGCCCCGCATTGGGACGGAAACCAGGTGTGGCTGATCACCGCGGGCGGCGCGCTGTTTGCCGCGTGGCCGACGGTCTATGCCGCGGCGTTCTCCGGTTTCTATGTGGCGATGATCCTGGTGCTGGCCTCCCTGTTCTTCCGTCCGGTCGGGTTTGACTACCGTTCGAAGATTGAAGACACCCGCTGGCGTAACATGTGGGACTGGGGCATCTTCATCGGTAGCTTTGTGCCGCCGCTGGTGATTGGCGTCGCCTTCGGTAACCTGCTGCAGGGCGTACCGTTCCATATGGATGAATATATGCGCCTGTTCTATACCGGCAATTTCTTCCAGCTGCTGAACCCGTTTGGTCTGCTGGCCGGTATTGTGAGCGTGGCGATGATCCTGACTCAGGGGGCAACCTATCTGCAGATGCGTACCGTCGGCGAACTGCACCTGCGCGCCCGGACGACCTCCCAGGTCGCGGCGCTGGTGACCCTGGTGTGCTTCCTGCTGGCAGGCGTCTGGGTGGTATACGGTATCGATGGTTATGTGGTGACCTCGGCTATCGACCACTCCGCACCGTCGAACCCGCTGACAAAAGAAGTCGCTCGTCAGGCTGGCGCATGGTTAGTTAACTTCCAGAATATGCCTGCGCTGTGGGCTATCCCGGCGCTGGGCGTCGTTCTGCCGCTGTTGACTATCCTGACCTCGCGGATGGAGAAGGGCGCGCTGGCGTTTGTCTCTTCTTCCGTGACCCTGGCTTGTATCATCCTGACCGCGGGGATCGCCATGTTCCCATTCATCATGCCATCCAGCACGATGATGAACGTGAGCCTGACCATGTGGGATGCGACCTCCAGCCAGAGAACGCTGAACCTGATGACCTATGTTGCGATTGTCTTCGTGCCGATTATTCTGGGCTACACCAGTTGGTGTTACTGGAAGATGTTTGGCCGCATTACTCGTGAAGACATCGAAAAGAACACCCACTCGCTGTACTAAGGGAAGGAGCTATATATATGTGGTATTTCGCATGGATTTTGGGAACGCTTCTTGCCTGTGCCTTTGGGGTCATTACCGCGCTGGCGCTTGAGCAGGTAGAAGCCAGCAAAGCAGGTAAAGAAGAACACTGATGAGTCAGATTATCACAACGCTATATGTGATAATGGATAAGCGCCCGCTAAGGGCGCTTTCTCTGCTGATGGCGCTGCTGCTGGCAGGCTGCATCTTCTGGGACCCGTCGCGCTTTGCGGCTAAGACCAGCGAACTGGAAATCTGGCATGGTTTCCTGCTGATGTGGGCCGTTTGCGCCGGCGTTATCCACGGGGTGGGATTCCGCCCGCGGGCCATCCACTGGCAAGGTATTTTTTGTCCACTTATCGCTGATATTGTCCTCATTACAGGGCTGTTTTTTTTCTTCTTTTGAAAGAGAAGAGAATAAGAGAACTCTGTTAACCTCATGGGCTTGCATAAGCCCATAAAAATTTACTCGCCGTTTACTTTCTCCCATTCCAAAGCACGTTCCCCGCGCGTATAGTAGCGAAGTTTGAAAGCACTAATCTTTTTTTGCATTACCGGGATGTAAAGTGAATACAACGCGATATACAACGGCATTTTTGATGCATCGCGGCGGCCAGTACGCGAATCACCGGGAGCTTACAAGAGTAAGTGACGGGTGTGAGTGGACGAAGCCAACACAGAGGCAGCAGGAATGAATAAGTATATGTTTCGATGGCCGGTGCGTGTCTACTATGAAGATACCGATGCCGGTGGTGTGGTTTACCACGCCAGTTACGTCGCTTTTTATGAAAGAGCACGCACCGAGATGCTGCGTCACCATCACTTCAGTCAGCAGGTTTTGCTGGCTGAGCGAGTTGCCTTCGTGGTTCGCAAAATGACGCTGGAATATTTTGCGCCCGCCAGACTCGACGACATGCTCGAAATCCAGACGGAAATTACCTCGATGCGAGGCACCTCTTTGGTTTTCACGCAGCGAATCGTCAACGCCGAGAATACAGTTTTGAACGAAGCTGAGGTTCTCATTGTGTGCGTTGATCCACTCTTAATGAAGCCTCGTGCGCTTCCCAAGTCTATTGTCGCGGAGTTTAAGCAGTGACTGACATGAATATCCTTGATTTGTTCCTGAAGGCAAGCCTTCTGGTTAAACTTATCATGTTGATTTTAATTGGTTTTTCTATCGCTTCCTGGGCTATCATTATTCAGAGAACGCGTATCCTCAACACGGCAAGCCGCGAGGCGGAAGCCTTTGAAGACAAATTCTGGTCGGGAATTGAGCTCTCTCGCCTGTACCAGGAAAGCCAGAGTCGTCGCGATAACCTGGTGGGGTCTGAACAAATTTTCTATAGCGGCTTCAAAGAGTTTGCCCGTTTGCACCGCGCCAACAGCCATGCGCCGGAGGCCATCGTAGAAGGGGCGTCGCGTGCAATGCGTATTTCAATGAGCCGGGAGCTGGAAACGCTGGAAACGCATATCCCGTTCCTGGGAACCGTCGGCTCCATCAGTCCGTATATTGGCCTGTTTGGTACCGTCTGGGGGATCATGCACGCCTTTATCGCTCTGGGCGCGGTCAAGCAGGCGACCTTGCAGATGGTTGCGCCGGGTATCGCCGAAGCGCTGATCGCCACGGCTATCGGCCTGTTTGCGGCAATCCCGGCGGTTATGGCCTACAACCGTCTGAACCAGCGCGTGAACAAACTTGAACTGAACTACGACAACTTTATGGAAGAGTTCACCGCGATTCTGCACCGTCAGGCGTTTACCAGCAGCGAAAGCAATAAGGGGTATGCCATGGCCAGAGCACGT
>NZ_JBJDNH010000006.1:14481-19560 GCF_044900465.1 Klebsiella sp. NPDC088457
CGCGAACTGAAGTCCGAGATCAACATCGTTCCGCTGCTGGATGTCTTGTTGGTGCTGTTGCTGATCTTTATGGCGACGGCGCCGATCATTACGCAGAGCGTAGAGGTCGACCTGCCGGATGCGACAGAATCGCAGGCGGTCAAAAGTAATGATGAACCGCCGGTGATTGTTGAAGTTTCCGGGGTAGGGCAGTACAGCATCAAAGTTGGCCAGGAAACCCTGTCGCAACTGCCGCCGGAGCAGGTGATTGCCGAAGCGAAGCGCCGACTTGAGGCGAATGAGAAAGCGGTGTTCCTGATCGGCGGTGCGAAAGATGTACCTTACGATGAAATTATTAAAGCGCTTAACCTGTTGCATAGCGCAGGGGTTAAATCGGTTGGCTTAATGACCAAGCCTATTTAATCGCTTCAGATTTGTGCGCCCGCCGGTTCGCTGGCTGTGAGAGTTGAATCCTCGCGGCCAGCGAGAATAGCGGGAACAGGCGAACAGTTTTTGGGAACCGATAGTGTCAAAGGCAACCGAACAAAACGACAAGCTTAAACGAGCGATCATAGTTTCAGTCGCGCTGCACATCATTCTGATCGCGCTGCTGATCTGGAGTTCGTTCGATGAGCATCTGGATACCTCAGCCGGTGGCGGCGGAGGCTCTTCCATCGATGCGGTAATGGTTGATCCCGGGGCGGTGGTGAATAACTACAACCGCCAGCAGCAACAGCAGGCCAGTTCGCGCCGCGCCGCCGAGCAACGCGAAAAGCAGGCTCAGCAGCAGGCAGAAGAGCTGCGTGAAAAGCAGGCCGCGGAACAGGAGCGTCTGAAGCAGCTTGAGCAGGATCGCCTGCAGGCGCAGGAAGCGGCCCAGCAAGCGAAGGAGCAACAAAAACAAGCTGAAGAGGCGGCGGCGAAAGCGGCGGCAGCGGCGAAGGCCAAAGCGGACGCTCAGGCGAAAGAAGCCCAGCAGGCGGCAGAGAAAGCCGCTGCTGATGCCAAAGCGAAGGCCGATGCCCAGGCGAAAGCGGCGGAAGCTGCGGCAGCAAAAGCCGCAGCCGATGCGAAGAAACAGGCGGAAGCCGAAGCGGCGAAAGAGGCTGCCGACGCTCAGAAGAAAGCGGAAGCTGAAGCGGCGAAAGCGGCCGCCGAGGCCCAGAAGAAAGCCGAAGCTGACGCGGCTAAAAAAGCGCAGCAGCAGGCCGAGAAAAAAGCCCAGCAGGAAGCGGCTAAGCAGGCGGCGGCCGAGAAAGCCGCTGCTGAAAAGGCTGCTGCTCAGAAGGCCGCTGCTGAAAAAGCTGCCGCTGACAAAGCCGCAGCCGCCGAGAAAGCCGCGGCTGAAAAAGCGGAAAAAGCCGCCGCAGCTAAAGCTGCCGCAGCCGAAAAAGCCGCCGCAGATAAGGCTGCTAAGGCCGCTGCGGCAAAAGCGGCTGCAGCGAAAAAAGCGGCCGCCGCGAAAGAGGCTGACGGCGTTGACGACCTGCTCGGTGATCTGAGTTCAGGTAAGAATGCGCCGAAAGGCAACACCAGCGGTAGCGCTGGGGGCTCTTCTCCTGCTAAAGGAAGTAAGAAGGGGCAAGGTGGTGCATCTCAGGCTGAAATTGATAGCTATAGTGCGCAGGTTCAGGCTGCGATTAGAGGGCATCTCTATGACTGGGATACGTACAAAGGCAAGTTTTGTACGTTACGCGTGAACCTGGCTCAAGATGGAACGTTATTGAGTGTGAAATCGGAAGGTGGAGATCCGGAGTTTTGTCAGCAAATGTTGGCGGCAACCAACCGGATGAGTAAATTCCCTAAACCGCCATCACAGGCTATTTATGAGACATTCAAAAACGCGCCGCTGGACTTTAAACCATAGTAACGTTCTCCCCGTGCAAACGGGGAAAAACAAACTATGGTAGTCACTGGGTTTCGGTAGTTTTGTGTATTTGAGTTTGTTAACATTCTGCTAAATTATCGTGGGCTTTCCGCCCGGATAAGGGAGATATGATGAAGCAGGCATTACGAGTAGCATTTGGTTTTTTAATGCTGTGGGCGGCAGTGCTGCACGCAGAAGTACGTATCGAGATCACCCAAGGGGTGGACTCGGCACGCCCGATCGGCGTTGTGCCGTTCCAGTGGGCGGGGCCGGGTGCTGCACCTGAAGATATCGGCGGTGTCGTGGCGGCTGACCTGCGTAACAGCGGCAAGTTCAACCCACTGGATCGCTCGCGTCTGCCTCAGCAACCGGCTACGGCGCAGGAAGTACAGCCGGCGGCATGGTCCGCGCTGGGTATTGATGCCGTGGTCGTAGGCCAGGTCACGCCAAACCCGGACGGTTCGTACAACGTGGCTTACCAGCTGGTGGATACCGGCGGCGCACCGGGTACGATTCTGGCGCAGAACTCTTATAAGGTCACTAAACAGTACCTGCGCTATGCGGCACACACCGCCAGCGATGCGGTATTTGAAAAGCTGACCTCGATTAAGGGCGCTTTCCGTACCCGTATCGCGTACGTTGTGCAGACTAACGGCGGCCAGTTCCCGTATGAGCTGCGCGTATCCGACTATGATGGCTACAACCAGTTTGTCGTCCACCGTTCACCTCAGCCGCTGATGTCACCGGCATGGTCTCCGGACGGTTCTAAACTGGCTTACGTGACCTTCGAAAGCGGTCGTTCTGCTCTGGTGGTCCAGACTCTGGCTAACGGTGCAGTGCGTCAGATCGCCTCGTTCCCGCAGCATAACGGTGCGCCGGCTTTCTCTCCGGACGGCAGCAAACTGGCTTTCGCCCTGTCGAAAACCGGTAGCCTGAACCTGTATGTGATGGATCTGGGCTCGGGTCAGATTCGTCAGGTGACCAACGGTCGCAGCAATAACACCGAACCAAGCTGGTTCCCGGACAGCCAGAACCTGGCCTTTACTTCTGACCAGGCCGGTCGTCCGCAGGTGTATAAAGTCAGCGTTGGCGGCGGTACTCCGCAGCGTATCTCCTGGGAAGGTTCGCAGAACCAGGATGCGGACGTCAGCAGCGACGGTAAATTTATGGTAATGGTCAGCTCGGCCAACGGCCAGCAGCACATTGCCAAACAAGATCTGGTAGCGGGTGGCGTACAAGTTCTGTCGTCAACGTTCCTGGATGAAACGCCAAGTCTGGCACCTAACGGCACTATGGTTATCTACAGCTCTTCTCAGGGGATGGGATCCGTGCTGAATCTGGTTTCTACAGATGGGCGTTTCAAAGCGCGTCTTCCGGCGACTGATGGACAGGTAAAATTCCCTGCCTGGTCTCCGTATCTGTGATAATAAATAATTGATTATTAAAGGAATCAAAGAAATGCAACTGAACAAAGTGCTGAAAGGGCTGATGATCGCTCTGCCGGTTATGGCAATCGCGGCATGTTCTTCTAACAAGAACGCCAGCAACGACCAGAGCGGTGAAGGCATGCTGGGTGCCGGCACTGGTATGGATGCTAACGCTAACGGCGGCAACATGTCTTCTGAAGAGCAGGCTCGTCTGCAGATGCAGCAGCTGCAGCAGAACAACATCGTTTACTTCGATCTCGACAAGTACGATATCCGTTCTGACTTCGCTGCAATGCTGGATGCACACGCTAACTTCCTGCGTAGCAACCCATCCTACAAAGTGACCGTTGAAGGTCACGCGGATGAGCGCGGTACGCCGGAATACAACATCGCTCTGGGTGAGCGTCGTGCTAACGCCGTTAAGATGTATCTGCAGGGCAAAGGTGTTTCTGCTGACCAGATCTCCATCGTTTCTTACGGTAAAGAAAAACCTGCAGTACTGGGTCACGACGAAGCGGCTTATGCCAAAAACCGTCGCGCCGTACTGGTTTACTAAGAGAATTGCATGAGCAGTAACTTCAGACATCATCTGTTGAGTCTGTCGTTACTGGTTGGCATAGCGGCCCCCTGGGCCGCTTTTGCTCAGGCGCCAATCAGTAGTGTCGGCTCAGGTTCGGTCGAAGACCGGGTCACTCAACTCGAGCGTATTTCTAACGCTCACAGTCAACTTTTAACCCAACTTCAGCAACAGCTCTCCGATAACCAGAGTGATATTGATTCTCTGCGCGGTCAGATCCAGGAAAGTCAGTATCAGCTTAACCAGGTCGTCGAGCGCCAGAAGCAGATTCTGCTGCAGATTGACGGTCTGAGCAGCGGCGGTGCGGCGGCAGGTGCGCAGACCCAGACATCCTCGCCTTCAGGCGATCAGGGCGCATCCGCGACTACGGCGGCGCCAGGGGCCTCTTCAGGCGCGCCAGCGATGACCGGAGATGCCAATACTGATTACAATGCGGCGATTGCGCTGGTGAAGGATTCGTCCCGCCAGGATGATGCGATGGCGGCATTTCAGAATTTCGTCAAAAAGTACCCGGATTCAACCTATCAACCGAACGCCAACTACTGGCTCGGTCAGTTGAATTACAATAAGGGGAAAAAAGACGATGCAGCCTACTATTTTGCTTCCGTGGTGAAGAATTACCCTAAATCGCCGAAAGCGCCCGATGCGATGTTTAAGGTCGGCGTGATTATGCAGGACAAAGGTGATACCGCGAAGGCGAAGGCCGTTTACCAGCAGGTAGTCAGTAAATTTCCTGGCACCGACGGCGCAAAACAAGCTCAGAAACGTCTTAACGCCCTTGGCTGATTATGGCATGACCAGAAATCGCATTATTTCTGGTCTTGTCGGGTGAAACCTAAGCAGTCAGATGTTTTTTATCGAAATACTTGTTGCGCTGAATTCTTAAATCAGTAATATATGCCGCCGTTGCCACGGGATATCAAACAAGCCTGCAGCGACGAAAAAAGCGGGTCGTTAGCTCAGTTGGTAGAGCAGTTGACTTTTAATCAATTGGTCGCAGGTTCGAATCCTGCACGACCCACCAATCGTTCTGGTGGAACGCGATAGTAAAACGTGAAGGATAACGTTACGTCAGTAACGGTCAGTCACGGCCCACCGCTTACTTAGTAAGCTGTAGTATCCAGCGCAGTATCGGGTGATTAGCTCAGCTGGGAGAGCACCTCCCTTACAAGGAGGGGGTCGGCGGTTCGATCCCGTCATCACCCACCACTCGGGTCGTTAGCTCAGTT